>JAJKJG010000229.1 GCA_021154065.1 Methylobacterium sp. | reverse complement strand
GTCCGAGTTCCGTGAATGGCATTCTTGGGGATCAATCGTTGCGGGGGCGCGCCTCAGCTCTGCACCGGCCGCGTCGTACGGCAACGATCGGGAGCACCCTTTGTTTCGCCCGACGTTATGGTCCCATCGGGCGTCGCGCTGCCGGACCATTTAGGGCTATGGGGCGGGTTGTCAATCGACGAGCCGGCCGGGGAGGGGAGGGACATGACTGAGACGCTGGTGCTCGTGCCGGGGCTGAACTGCACGGCGAGGCTTTTCGAGCCGCAGGTCGCCGCACTTCGCGCCGGGCGCGAGATCCTGATCGCCGACCACGCCCGCGACGACACCATGGCGGCGATCGCCCGGCGGCTACTCGACCGGGCGCCGGAGCGCTTCGCGCTCGCCGGCCTGTCGATGGGCGGCTATATCGCGCTCGAGGTGATGCACCAGGCGCCCGAGCGCGTCGCCCGCCTCGCCCTCCTCGATACCAATGCACGCGCCGATACCGACGAGCAGCGGCTGAGCCGCGAGCGGGAGATCGCGCTCGCTGAGGGGGACCGGTTTGCGCAGGTGTGCGAGGCGAGATGGGCGAGATCGGTGCTTCCCGAGCGGCGCTCGGACCCGGAGCTGAGGCAGGTCTACGACCTCATGGCGGCGGAGACCGGGCCGGAGGTTTTCGCGCGCCAGCTCCGGGCGATCATGGGCCGGCGCGATTCGCGCCCGACGCTTCCGGCCATTCGCGTTCCGACGCTGATCGTCGTCGGCGACGCCGATGAGCTGACCCCGCCGGAGCAGGCGCGCGAGATGGCCGGACTGATCCCCGCGGCAGCGCTCGTCGTCGTGCCGCGCTACGGCCACCTGTCGACGCTTGAGCGGCCGCAAGCCGTGAACGCGGCGCTCGCGACCTGGGTTGGTGGCTAGGGGTTACGCGGCATCGCGCAGGGGTCGAGCTTGACCTTGTTGATCGAGCCGGTGATCGCCGGCTCGCGGGCTTTCGAGGCCGAGGCCGCGAGGCGGGTCAGGCCGCTCTGATCGAGGCCGTCGGCCAAATAATTCGCCGCCAGGAGGGACAGGACGCCGATCGCGGCCACGGCCTTGATGGTCGTGATGAGGAGAGGACGGTCGTTGCGACCGAAGAGACCGAACATGAGTGCCGCCCGCGCTGAAGCTTCGCAGGCACCATCGCGCATTAACGTAAAGGGTTGGTTGATGGGGGGAGGAGGGCGCTAGATATCCAGCGCTTCCTCGTGCGCGAACGCCGCTCGCTCCTGGATGAAGGCGAAGCGGGCTTCGGGCTTGTTGCCCATCAGGCGCTCGACGGCGTCGCCGGTCTCGGGGCGCTCGTCCTGGAGCACCGTCACCCGTAAAAGCGTGCGCTTCTTCGGGTCCATGGTGGTCTCCTTGAGCTGCGCCGCCGTCATCTCGCCGAGACCCTTGAAGCGGCCGATCTCGATCTTGCCGTTGCCCTTGAAGGCGGTTTTGAGGAGCTTGTCCTTGTGGGCGTCGTCGCGGGCGTAGACGGTGTTTGCCCCTTGCGTCAGCCGGTAGAGCGGCGGGATCGCCAGATAGAGGTGGCCCTTGTCGATGAGCTGCGGCATCTGCCGGTAGAAGAACGTGATCAGGAGCGAGGCGATGTGGGCGCCGTCGACGTCGGCGTCGGTCATGATCACTACCTTGTCGTAGCGTAGATCGCCGTCGCGGTAGTGCGAGAGGGTACCGCAGCCGAGCGCCTGGCCGAGGTCGGCGAGCTGCTGGTTCTGGACGAGCTTGTCCTTCGTCGCCGAGGCGACGTTGAGGATCTTGCCGCGCAGGGGGAGCACCGCCTGGGTCGCCCGGTCGCGGGCCTGCTTTGCCGAGCCGCCGGCCGAATCGCCCTCGACGATGAACAGCTCGGAGCCGGCAGCGCCCGCGTTGGTGCAGTCGGCGAGCTTGCCCGGCAGGCGCAGCTTGCGCGTCGCCGACTTCCGCGCGACCTCCTTCTCCTGGCGCCGGCGCAGGCGCTCCTCGGCGCGGTCGATGACCCAGTCGAGCACCTTGTTTGCCTGCTGCGGCGAGGCCGCGAGCCAATGGTCGAAGGCGTCGCGCACGGTCGTCTCGACGATCCGCGCCGCCTCGACGGTCGCGAGCTTGTCCTTGGTCTGGCCCTGGAACTCGGGCTCGCGGATGAACACCGACAGCATCGAGGCGCAGGTCGCCATGACGTCGTCGGTCGTGACCGCGGTCATGCGCTTCGCCTGGCCGACCCGCTCGGCATGCTCGCGCAAGCCGCGCAAGAGGGCGATGCGCATGCCGCTCTCGTGCGTGCCGCCGTCCGGCGTCGGGATGGTGTTGCAGTAGGACGAGGAGAAGCCGTCCTCGGCCGCCATCCAGGCGACCGCCCATTCGAGCGAGCCGTGGCCGCCGGGCTTCTCGATCTTGCCGGAAAAAACCTGGTCGGCGACGAGCTCCTTGCCGTCGATCTCCTTCGCCAGATAGTCCTTGAGGCCGTTCGGGAAGCGGAAGCTCGCCTCGGCCGGGACGTTCTCGAGCCCGGCGACGAGCGCCGGCGCGCATTTCCAGCGGATCTCAACGCCGCCGAAGAGATAGGCCTTCGAGCGCGCCATCTTGAACAGGCGCCGCGGCTGGAAGCGCGCCTCCTTGCCGAAGATCTGCGGGTCGGGGCGGAAGCGCACCTTGGTGCCGCGCCGGTTGTGCACGCGCCCGAGCGTCTCGAGCTTGCCCTGCGGCAGGCCGCGGGCGAACACCTGCCGGTAGAGGGTCTGGTTGCGGGCGACCTCGACCTCGAGCCGCTCGGAGAGCGCATTCACGACCGAGACGCCGACGCCGTGCAGGCCGCCCGAGGTCTCGTAGACCTTCGAGTCGAATTTGCCGCCCGAGTGCAGCGTCGTCATGATCACTTCGAGGGCAGGCTTCTTGAACTTCGGGTGCAGGTCGACCGGGATGCCGCGGCCGTTGTCGGTCACGGTGAGGTAGCCGTTCTCCTCGAACTCGACCTCGATGAAGGTCGCATGGCCGGCGACCGCCTCGTCCATGGCATTGTCGATCACCTCGGCGAAGAGGTGGTGCAGCGCCTTCTCGTCGGTGCCGCCGATATACATGCCGGGACGGCGCCGCACCGGCTCGAGCCCCTCCAGCACCTCGATCGAGGAGGCGTCGTAGCCGGTCTCCGCCAGCGTTCCGAGGAGAGGCTGCGCCGCCCGGGCGGCGCGCTTCGGCGCCGCCGGCGGAGCCGCGGCCTTGCGGGCGCGCGCCTCGCCGGCGCCGAACAGGTCGCCTTCGCTCATCGGGCGCTTGCCAGGGGCTGATTCGGCTTTTCGTGCATGGGCTCTCATAGGCCGGATATAGGGGAACGAAATGGAAACGGGAACAGCCGGAGCGTCACGCTTCCGAACCTCGACGCCACAGGCTTAAGCAAGAGTTAACCAGGCCGCTCCCGGCGAGCGCCCATTATGGCCGAACGCGCCCCGGCGCAAACCGGCATGTCCCGAGTCGTGCACAGGAGCCGCGACGCCGCTCGGGCAGCACAGACCTCCTCATGCCGAGGTGCCGCCGCGCCGCACGAAGGCGCAATCAAGCCCGACTTCGCTTGCCTAGCGAAGTTCCTCGCGCCGAGACTGCCGGTGTGATTTAACTCCAAGGCATGTCGAAGCGACGCGGCAGGTGGCACGACGAGGTCGTCATGAAGCTTCGAGGCGCCTTGCAGGTCGTATGCACGACCTTGCTGATGTCGATGTCCGGCATACCGCTCGCATTGTCCGCGACCCGCAGCATCATCTTGCTTTTCGACGAGCGTCCCGAGCTGCCCGGTCTGGCACGGCTCGATGCTGAATTCGTGGAGAAATTCACGGCCGACTCCGCCGAGCCTGTCGAGTTTTTCCGGGAGCCGATGGACCTGACCCGGTTCAGCTCCGACGCGCACAAGGAGCTCCTGCGCGATTACCTTCGGAAAAAATATGCCGACAAACCGATCGACGTGACGGTCGCCATTCGGCAGCCCGCGCTCGACCTGCTGCTGAACTCTGCCGATCCGCTGTTTCCCGGGACAGCCATCGTCTTCCTCGGAGTAGACCCAGGGTATTTCGGCGCTCGACCCTTACCCTCCCACGTCAGCGGCGTGCTCGTGACGCGGGACTTCGCGCCGACGCTGGAACTCGCGCTGCGCCTCCATCCGACGACCGAGAATGTGGTGGTGGTGAGCGGCGGTTCGGAGATCGATCTCAAGCTCCTCGACACGGCGAAAAAGCAGTTCCAGCCGTATGACGGACGCGTATCCTTCCGATATTGGACCGCACTGCCGATGCAAGAGCTCCTGAAGGAACTCTCGCAACTGCCGCCGCGCACGATCGTCCTCTACACGACCTTTTTTCGCGACGGCACCGGCCAGGCCTTCGTGCCACACGATGTCGTGGAGCAAGTCTCCAAGGCGGCGAGCGTGCCGGTCTATGGTTTTATCGATCAGTATGTCGGCCGCGGCCTCGTCGGCGGCGACGTGTACAGCTTTGCGGAGCACGGCGGCAAAGCGGCAGCGCTCGCCCTGCAAGTTTTGAGCGGCAAGACGAACGCCGGCTTCGTGATGACGCGGAGCAGCAAGGTGCTGTTCGACTGGCGCCAGCTTCAGCGCTGGAAGATCAGCGAGTCGGGGCTGCCGCCAGGCAGTGAGATCCTCTTTCGCGAGCCGAACGTCTGGGAGACCTACCGCTGGCCGATCCTCGCCGTCTGCACGGTGCTCTTGCTTCAAGGCTGCCTCATCACGCTCCTCATGCTCGAGCGGCATCGCCGTTCGTCCGCCGAGACGGAAGCGCGGCAACGGATGGTGGAGCTGGCGCACGTCAATCGTTTCTCCACCGCCGGCGAGATGGCCGCCGGCATCGCGCACGAGATAAACCAGCCGCTGGGAGCCATCCTGAACAACGCCGAGACCGCGAAGATCATGCTGAAATCGCCATCGCCGGACCTGAAACAGATCGAAGAGATCGTCGACGACATCCAACGCGACAACAGCAGAGCTGCCGACGTTGTCCGGACCCTGCGAAGCTTCATCAAGAAGGTTCCTTTGCAAAAGAACGCTGTTGATGTGAACGATCAGATTGCCGAGACGCTCAAGTTCCTGGCTCCGGAAGCGAGATCGCGCCAAGTCGTCCTGCGAAGCAGACTGAACGGAGCTCTCCTGCGGATCAGCGGCGACCCGATCCAATTGCAGCAGGTCTTTTCCAACCTGATCCTGAACGGGTTCGACGCTACATCCGAGACGACCCAGTCGGAGAGGGCCGTGACCGTGGCGACGATGCGAAACGGCAGGTTCGCGGAAATTTCGATTGCGGACACCGGGCCGGGCGTATCCGAGGACGCCGCAAAGAAGATCTTCGACCCCTTCTATTCGACCAAGGACCATGGCATGGGCATGGGCCTTTCCATCGTGCGCACCATCGTCGAGGCGCATCACGGTCAGATCGAGGTCGACAAGCGCAATGGCGCAAACGGCGCGGTTTTCCGGGTGAAATTGCCGCTGGCCTGAGTGTCGCTCCCAGCGTCTTCGTATCAACCGTTCGGGCCGTGGAGGCTCGTATTGTCCCTGCGGGCAATGCGCCTCGGTACAATAGCGAGGCCGGCGCCGGACCCCGTAGCTTCCCCCTTCGAGATCAAGAATCATGGGGTGGGATGATGACAGGGTTGGAGGCGATGCTGCTCGTCGGAGCATCGACCGTGGTGATGCTGGCTTGGGGCCTGCTCGCCGATACGTCGGCGGGTGATTTCAGCCCAGGCACGGCCTGGCTCCGCAGATCGCGGTGACGGCGGTTCTCCGGTCTTTCGCGCCACTATAGCCGCGAGCCGCGCAGTGGCCTTCCGGTGACACTCTCTAGGACTTTCGGCGCAGGCGAGGAACCTTCATTGTTCCGTCAAGTTGGCCTGCTACGGTGAGTTCGTCGGAGGGTCTCTGCCATGAAGGCGGCGTCGGCAGGCGTCACGGCCCGTCACACCCAGCTGATCCGGGCGGCGCAATGCGCCGGCGAGGCCTTCGCCTGTCCCTCGGACGACAGCCGGCACCGGCAATCGGCGCGCTCCTTGACCGTGTGGCTCGGCATCGGCGTCGTCGCGGCGCTTGCGATCCTCGTCGTCTTCTGAGCCGGCGGCTATCGCCCTCATGATGGCCTGACGGGGTCGACCGAGAACAGCCGAACGGGCTCGTCGAGGCCTTTCAGCGCGTGCGGGCCGCGATCGGCGAACTGGAGATTGGACCCCGCGACGAGATCGCGGACGGTGCTCGAGACCAGGATCTGATTGGATTCGGCAAGGCCCGCGACCCTCGCCGCGATATGCACCGCGATCCCGCCGATATCGTCGCCCTTGACCTCGATCTCGCCGGTATGGACGCCGCCCCGCACATCGAGGTCGAGCGAGCGCGCCGCATCGACGATGCTCGTGCCGCAGCGGACCGCGCGCGCCGGTCCGTCGAAGGTCGCCAGGAACCCGTCGCCGAGCGTCTTGACCTCGCGCCCGCGGAAGCGCGCGATCTCCTGGCGCAGCAGGCGGTCGTGCTGATCGAGCAGCTCGCGCCAGCGGCGGTCGCCGAGCTTCAGGGCCCGCTTCGTCGAGTCGACGATGTCGGTGAACATGACGGTCGCCAGGATACGGTCGGGCTCGATGTCGGCCCGAGAGCCGGTCAAAAAGACCTCCATCTCGTCGGCGATGCGGTCGACGTCGCCGGCGAGGAAGAAGTGGTCCTCGCCGGGCAGCTCGACGTACTTGGCGCCCGGAATGTTGGCGGCGAGGTAGCGGCCGCCCTCGACGCTCACCCGCTTGTCGCCGACCCGGTGCAGCACGAGCGTCGGGGCGCGGATCGTCGGCAGCACACCGCGTACGTCGATGCCGCTGTTGAGGCGCATCAGGGCGAGCACCGCCGACGGGCTCGCGCCTAGCCGTTCGAAGCGCCCCCACCATTGCCGGAACGCCTCGTCGGCGACCTTCGACGGCGCGAAGACCGCAAGACTCGCCCCCGTGCCCCACGTCGTCTCGACGCGCGCAAGCGACTCCTCGAACGCCTCCGGCGACAGCACGTAGGTGAAGAAATGCGGGTACGTCCCGCAGAGCACGAGGGCTTGCGTCCGCTCGGGGTAGGTCGCGGCGAAGAGCATGCTCATGGCACCGCCCTCGGAGACGCCGAACACCGCCGCGCGCTCGCTGCCGACCGCGTCCATGACGGCGCGCACGTCGTCCATGCGCTCCTCGAGGGTCGGGACGCTGACGCCCCGGTCGGACAGGCCGGTGCCGCGCTTGTCGAACACGATCACGCGGCAGAACGACCCAAGGCGCGCCAGGAAATGCGCCATGGCCGGGTAGTCCCAGTAGAGGTCGATGTTGGAGACGAAGCCGGGCACGTAGACGAGGTCGAACGCACCCTGCCCGAACACCTGGTAGGCGATGCGAACGTCGCCGCTCTTGGCATAGTGGGTGTCGGGCTGCATGGCGTCGCTTTCAATGGTGCGTGCGGACACTACGCGCCACCTCTCCCGAATGGGAGAGGTCGAGTCGCGCGGAGCGCGACCGGGTGAGGGACTGTCCTTTGCGGCGGAGCCTGCCGAGCCTTCTGTCCTGCGGCCGGGGTCCTCACCCCTGCCACCTCTCCCGAATAGGCTAGCGGATTCACACAAAGCCGGCGCGCTTTCCCTC
>JAJKJG010000228.1 GCA_021154065.1 Methylobacterium sp. | reverse complement strand
CCACCGAGCGCCCGCCGCGGGACCGCCTCCCCTCCGCCTGCATGACCCGGTGCGCACGCGGCTCCTCGCCGGAGGGGAGCGGCGGCAGATAAGTACGAAACAGGAACAGTGTCAAGGATTATTTTCTAGAATTTTTCCGAACCGGCAATCCGCTCCTCTACCGTCATGGCGGGCTCGGCCCAGGTATCCACGCCTTCCAGGCCGGAGATATCGGCCGCTGCTTCGGCGCGCTCCGGGTCACATCTCGGCCCACATCCGCACGAGGTTTGCGGCGCTCTTGGCGAGGAGGTCGAGGTCCTCGGTCTTGCCGAGCCGGTCGAAGAGGCGGCGGCGCGCCGTCTCCAGGTCGAACAGGAGCTCGCGTTGCGCGGCGTCGCGGATGTGGCTCTGGGCCCAGCCGACCGCGGCGACGCGCTCGCCCCGCGTCACCGGCTCGACCCGGTGCAGCGCCGTCGAGGGATAGACGACCATGTGGCCGGCCGGGAGCTTGACCGCGTCCTCGCCGCTCGGGCTCTCGATGACGAGCTCGCCGCCGTCGTAAGCCTCGGGCTCGGCCAGGAACAGGGTGAAGGACACGTCGGTGCGGATGCCGCCCATGAGCGGGTTGTCGACGTGCGAGCCGTAGGCCTGCCCGCCGCCGTAGCGGCTGAAGACGAGCGGCGTCAGCGCCTTCGGCCGCACCGCGAGTGAGAAGAGCTCGTTCTTGCCGATCGCGCCCTCGACGCGCTCGCGCAGGAGGCGCAGGGTCGCGCTGTCGCGCGCCTGCTCGTTGTCCTTGACGAGGCGCGCGTTCCAGCCCGCCGTGCGGGCGCCGTCCTCGAACGGGGCATGGGCGAGGGCGGCGCGGATCTCGGCGGCGTCCTCGGCCGACAGGACGTCGGCGATCGCAAGCTGCATGAGACTTTGGTTCCGGTTGCCCGGGCGACCCTTAGCAGATAGCTAAGTGCCTGGAAACGCTTGCAGTTTTCAACAGTTCTAAACTAGCAGCCTGCGGCGGCCTTGACCCGCCTGGAGGAGACCGCATGAAGCGCCGCAAGATCTGGGTCGGGCTTGGCACCGCCGTTCTCGTCACCTCGCAGGTGGCAGCGCACGAGGAGAGGCCGCTGCCGATCCCCGGCGACGGAGTCGCGCCGGCCGGCCGCCACGCCGCGGCGGCGCACCGTCATGGCGCCCCCCTCGTGCTCGCCGCCAAGGCGAAAGCCGGCGGCGAAGGCGGGGAGGGGGACGAGGGCGGCGAGGGCGCCAAGGCGTCCTACGACGCGGGCCTCAAGCCGGCGGTCCGCTTCTACCGCGACATCGAGCTGATCCGCGGCCATCTCCTCGTCGGCGACGAGCTCGTGCGCGAGAAGCGCTGGGCCGAGGCGCTGCCGCACTTCCTGCACCCGTCGGAGGAGATCTACGGCAAGATCCGGGGCGACCTGAAAACCTACGAGGTGCCGCCCTTCCTCGCCGCCCTCAAGGCGCTCGCCCAGACCGTCAAGGCGAAGAACGAGGGCGCCCACCGCACCGCGCTGGCAGGGCTCGAAGAGCGCCTCGCCGCCGCCGACAAGGGCGTCAAGGCAAAGGCGGCGGACTGGCAGCCCTTCGTCGTCGACACCGTCCTCGAGATGCTGCGCTCGGCGATGGGCGAATACGAGGAGGCGATCGCCAAGGGCCGGATCGCGAAGCCGGTCGAGTACCAGGACTCCCGCGGCTTCGTCTGGCAAGCCGAGAAGCTCTTCGGCACGGTCGCCGAAGGCATCGGGCAGAAGGACGCCGACGCCCTCAAGGGCGCGCAGGCGGCCTTCGCCGACCTCAAGAAGGCCTGGCCGGCGCCGGTGCCGCCGAAGACGCCGGTGCGGGACGTGTCGCAGGTGCTCGCCGACGTGTCGAAGATCGAGCTGCAGCTCGGGCGATTCCGGTAAATGTTGACCATGAAGGCTGTTCATCCGGGGCCATCTCCCAAGCCCTCATCCTGAGGTGCTCGCCGAAGGCGAGCCTCGAAGGACGCAACCCTGCCGATGCAGCGTGAGCCGCCGGTGCGTGCTTCGAGGCTCGCTCCGCTCGCACCTCAGCATGAGGAGGGTTGTGTCCCCGCCACCAAAATGAACAACGTCCAGCCGAGCCGTCGTGCAAGCGCCTTGAAGCCGCTCTTCGTCCTCGCCGCCGACGACGCGCTTGTGGCGTGGCGTGCCGCCTTCGCCCGGCCGTCCGCGATTCCGGCGCCGGCGGGCAATCCAGTCACTCCGCAAAAGGTCGACCTCGGCCGGACCCTGTTCATGGACACGCGCCTGTCCGGCGACGGCACCACGGCGTGCATCACCTGCCACGATCCGGCCCTGTCCTTCTCCGACGGCGTCGCGCGCAGGCTGGCCCTCGACGGCGAGCCCCTGCCGCGGCGCACGCCGTCCTTGTGGAACCTCGCCTGGGGCCTGACCTTCTTCTGGGACGGGCGCGCGCCTAGCCTCGAGGCGCAGGCGAGCGGACCGATCGAGAACGGCCGCGAGATGGGCGGCGACATCGCCAAGGCGGCGGCGCGCCTTGCCGCCGATCCTGGCATGGCGGCGCGCTTTGCCGCGGCGTTCCCGGACGATCAGCGCGTCACCGAGGACCACATCCGCGCCGCGCTCGCGAGCTTCGAGCGCACCCTCGTGTCGCCGAAGACCCGCTTCGACCGCTGGCTCGAGGGCGACGCGGCGGCCCTCGACGCGGAGGAGCGCGTAGGGTTTGCGCTTTTCGTCGGCAAGGCGGGCTGCGTCGCCTGCCACAAGGGCTGGCGCTTCACCGACGAGGCATTCCACGACATCGGGCTCCCCGGCGCCGATCGCGGACGCGGCGAGGAGCTGAAGCTTGCGGCCGCGGACCACGCCTTCAAGACGCCGTCGCTGCGCGAGCGGGTCTGGACCGCGCCCTACATGCATGACGGCTCGCTGGCGGACCTCGAGGCGGTGGTGGCGCACTATGCCGAGGGGGTGGTCCGGCGCCCGACCCTCTCGGCCGACCTCAAAGCCCGCCTCGACCTCTCGCCCGAGGAGCGGGGACAGCTTGTCGCGTTCCTGGCGACGCTGTCGAGCGACGACCCGCCGCGGCCGGCGGCGCTGCCGGCGCGGGTGCAGACGCTCGGGGCGCCGGCCGGGCCCGCAATCGCGGCAAGCGAGATCCGCCAGAAGGGGCGCCGCTTCAGCCCCGGCAGCGTCATGGTGGCGGCAGGCCAGGCGCTGCGGTTCGTCAACGACGACACCCGCACCCACAACATCCGCGTCGACGACCCGCGCCTGCCGGCCTTCTCCGAGGCGCAGGAGCCCGGCGACACGGTGATGCTCGGCTTCCCCGAGGCGGGTGAGTTCGCGGTCACCTGCGGCATCCATCCGGAGATGCGCCTCGCCGTCACGGTCCGGCCAAGACCGTGAGGCCCTGAGCTCACCGAGAGCTCGGGCACTTCGGCGCAGCGCGCGCAGAATCAGTTCGATCGGTCACCCTCCAACCCGCTTGGGCGCATTGCCGCGAACAGAATCAACCCAATCACCGAAAGCAGCGCGATGACGAAGAAGGCGGCGGCCCAAGCCTGCCGCGCCATGCCGCCGCCCGCATCCAAGATCCAGCCGACGATGAGCGGACCGACGAAGCCGCCCGTGTAGCCGAGCATCGAATGCACGGCGAGCGTCGCGCCCCGCCGCGATGGCTCCGCGGTTCCGGCCGTGCCGGCGGTCAACGAGGACGAATCGAGCCACACGATAGGGCCATAGAGAAGGAGCAGCGACGCCGCGAGGAGATACGAGCTCGGGCCGACGAGGCCGAGCAGGCAGGCACAGACCATCGATGCGACCAAGGCGGACGCGATGAGACGGCGGCGGCCCAAGAGCATTGCGGCCTCGTTGCCGAGGATGCTGGCAACAGTGCCCGCGAGCCCCAGCACGGTCAGCGCCGCCGCCGGCGACAGCGCCGCCGCGGACGTCCCGGTCGCGGTCGCGACGAAAGCCAGGTAGGCGACGCCCCATCCGCGCAGCGCGCTCATCTCGAGCGTGTGTATGCCGTAGACGATCGCGTATGCCATGGCCGAGCGATTGCGCAGCACGGGGCGGAAATCGAAAACCGCGCCGGCGCTCGGCGGCCGGTCGCGACGCGGCGCCCGCGGGACCGCGAAGCATACGACGAGCCACGCCAGGAGCGCGCTCGCGGCGGCGGCGAAGAAGGCGGCGTTCCAGCCTGCGACGCGCGCGAGGAAATCGGCGGAGGCGAACGACAGGGCGCCGGCGATGCCGATGCTCGCCGCGTGCCCGGCCGTCGCGCGCGACATCAGCTTGCCGTCGACGCGGTCGGCGAGAAGCTTAAGGCCGGTCATATAGGTCCCGGCCCAGCCGATGCCGGTCAAAAACCGCGCGCCGAAGGCCGACCAGAACCCGTCCGCCGTCAGGGCGAACAGCGCGTGGCCGGCGACGGTCAACGAGACGCCGAAGAGATAAATGATCTTCGGATCGACCCGATCGGTCAGCGTGACGAGCACCGGCACGGCGACGATGTAGGCGCCGTAGAAGGCGGCCGTGATCCAGCCGGCCTCGCTGTAGCTCAACCCCCAGAGCGCGACCATCCGGGGCAAGAGCGCCGGCCAGAAGAACGCACCGATCTGAACCAGCACCTGCGCGGCGCAGACGACGACCACCAATCGTGTTGCCGATGCCGCCACGCCGCTTTGACCCGGGATGCTCAGACCGGCTCGACGGCCCGGTGCGACGATGCGACAGGCGCGCCGCAGCCGCAACCTTCGCCCTTCGTCGTCCGGGCCTCGACGTCTGCAAGGCAGCAGGCGTCGACGTTATCGGGCGCGGGCCCGCCACAGCACCCCGGAGATGCGTCGCCGCCGGTGCGCTCGAATTGGCTCGTGCAGACGCCGGTCTCGGGCAGGCAGAGCTGCGTGCCGTCGGCGGCCTGGAGATCGCCGGCGATCGCCGCCGCGACCGACCGGACCTGCTCATATCCGGTCAGCAGCAGGAAGGTCGGCGCCCGGCCGTAGCTCTTCACGCCGACGGTGTAGAAACCCGGCTCGGGGTGCGAGAGCTCGCGGTGGCCGTGCGGCGGAACCGAGCCGCAGGAGTGCAGGTTCGGGTCGATCAGCGGTCCGAGCGCCCGCGCGCTTTCGAGCCAGGGGTCGAGCGCGAGGCGCAGCTCGCGGGTCAGCGCAAGGTCCGGGCGCTGCCCGGTCGCGACCACGATCCGGTCGACCGGCCCGAGAGTGCGGATGCCATCTGCCGTCTCACCTTCGAGGATCACGCGGTCGCCAGCCGAGCGCACCGCCGTCGCCGAGAAGCCGATCACGAGCGTCACCCGGCCGGAGTCGACGAGATCCCGCAGGTGCGCGCCGAGCTCGCCCCGCGCCGGCAACCGATCGGCCAAGCCGCCGCCAAAGACCCGGCCGGGGTTCGTGCCGCGCACCACCCAGACGACGGTGGCCCGCGGCCGGCGCTCAGCAAGCTTCACGAGATCGATCAGCACGTTCGCGGCCGAGTGGCCGGCGCCGACCACACAGGTCGCACGTCCCTCATAGGCCGCGCGGTCGCGCCCGAGCACGGCGGGCAGCCCGTAGGCGATCCGGCCGGCGTGCTCGGCTTCGCCTTCTGCCGGCAAGCCGCCGGCTCCGAGCGGGTTCGGCATGGTCCAGGTGCCGGACGCGTCGATGACGGCCCGTGCGAGGTCACGCCGCAGCGCGCCGCCGCCGTTCGCGACCGAGACGACGAACGGCTTTGTTCCGCGTCCGTTTCCCGACACCCTGTCGAGGCCCTGCCGCGTTATCGCCTCGACCGTGCTGCCGGTTTCGACGACGGCCGCCATTTCCGGGGTTGCGGCGAGGGGCTTCAGATAGGCGTCGTAGAGATCGCCGCCGGTCGGAAAGGCGTCCGCCGGAGGCTCCTGCCAGCCGTGCCGCATGAGAAGCGCGCGGGCGGCACGGTCGGTGTTGTATCGCCACGGCGAGAACAGCCGCACATGGCCCCATTGGCGCACGCTCGCCGCGACCGTCGGACCCGCCTCATAGACCCGCACCGGAACGCCGCGCTCGATGAGATGCGCGGCGACCGCAAGGCCGACCGGTCCGGCGCCGACGACGGCAACGGGACAATCGCGGATGTTGGTCGTCATGACGGGTTCCTTTCGGTTCGGCCAAGACCCCAAGTCGTCAGCGCAGGCGACGCTCGGCGTCCTCGCTCAGGGGTTCGAGGACCGCGCGTTTGTCGCTCACCGCCAGCTTTCGAGCATCTTGCCATTGCGGCCACCATAGTTCTGGAAACATCGAAGCTTGGGTCAAACAAAAAGATCAGGCCGCCTCCCTGCCCGATTCGGTGACGCAGACGGCGTCGGCGCAGCACTCGTCGGCCAGGAAGCCGAGGAGGCCACGCATCGCCGGATAGTTCGTCCGGCAGATCAGCGTGGTGCCTTGACGCTCCTGCTGCACGAGATCGGTCAGGATGAGCCGGTGCAGATGGTGCGAGAGCGTCGAGGCCGGGACGTTCAGCTTCTCCTGCAGCCGCCCGACGGGAAGGCCGGCGCGGCCGGCGCGCACCAGTGCGCGATAGACCTGGAGCCGCGTCGGGTTGCCGAGCGCCTCGAGTTGCTTTGCTGCTTTTTCGACTTTCATGGAACTAACATGACGCCGGCGCGGGCGGGCGTCAAGCGATATTTCGAGAGAATTCGAAATTCTTTCAAGCGTCAACCGGCTACCGGCGCTTCTTGCCGAAAAACCAGCCGAAGACGCCTCGAGCCGTATCGGCAGCGTAGCGGTCGGGCAGGGGCCGGTTGAGGGCGAACTGGTCGGAGCCCGCGATGGTCTCCGTGCCGCGATAGCTGCAGCCGAGCGAGCGCGCCAAGGGAGCGATCTCCTTCAGCACCGACAGGAAGCCCGGCCCGTCGATCGGCACCGGCTTGATCATCCGCAGTTCCATGACGCCCCGATCGAGCCCGGCGTACCGGTAGCCGCGCCCCTCAAGTTCGGCCCGGAGCCTCGTCAGCGAGGTATCGGCGCCCCAGAATTCGAACCGCGTCGGGCGGACGCGGGCATCGGCCGCGACCTCGAGGCCGAGTTCGCCGATCGCCTCCGTCGGAAGAATGATCGGCGCGACCTCGGCGAGGCCGCCTCGCTCGATCGCCAGCGGAAAGGACAGCGCTTCCGCCGCGGCGCGGGCGATCCGCTCCAGGCCGGCGACGTCCTCGGTGACGAAGTAGAAATCGCGCCGGTTCGCGCCATGCTGCTCGGCCAGGTAGCAGGCGGGCACGGACGCCTCAGCCAGATCTTCGCAGATCCTTTCCAAGAACCCCCAGTTCCGCCGCGACCCTTCAGGTGCAAGCAGGTCCCAGCCGCCGGCCGCCTCGAGAGCCGGATCATTGGGTTTGAGCACCTCGTCGTCGCGGGAAGACGGCTTGAGAAGGAGGACGGGAAGAGCAACCGCAGCCCTCAGGAGCGGCAGATTGATCCTGGCGCTGACGAACAGCTCACTGCCGTCGGGGCGGTAGCGGACCAAAGAGCGACGGGGGTCGCCCGGCTTGACGATCTCCTCGGTCTCCTCGTCGCTGATCTCTTCACCGTGAACATCGAACTCCCTCAGCGCCATCCGGCAGCCCCCCTGCGCACCTTCGCCTCTACTCTCTCGTGCGACGGTTACCGACCTCGTCTAAGCCCCCTGCAGCTTTTGGCGCTGCCAGTCCTGCTCGCGGCGCAGTGCATCCGGACCTTCGAGCTCGACGTCGAAGCCGATGATCAGGGCGCCGGCCGAGAGATAGAAGGCGCTGATCAGCGCCATGTCGACGATCTGGCGCTCTGTGAAGTGTCGGAGAAGCTCCGTTGCGGTTTCCTGCCGTACGCCTTTGAACGAGCTGAACTCGAACGTAAATCGGCAGAGCGCCTGATCGTTCGGCGGGAGGTCGGGCGGAACCTCGCCTGCCTTCAACAGCGCCAGTTGGCCGTCCGTCACGCCGCATTGCTTTGCGAGCGGCGCGTGATGCTCCCAGCCATAGGAGACGTTGCGCACCGTCGCGCAGACGACGAGCTCCTTCTGGGCTTCGGTCAAGTCGGTGTCGTAGCGCGCGTAATGCCCGAGGGCCTGGTATCGCTGCAGCCCTTCGGGGGCATGGGCGATCGAGCGCATCAGATTGGAAATCCAGCCGCGGCTTGCCTCGAGCCGCTTGAAGGCCTCGGCGATCTCGGGGTTCGTTTCGAGGTCGACCTCGCGAAGTTTTGCCATTGCGGAGCCCCAGGCCGGAGTGACGATGACGCGCTCGTCCTTCAGCATAGATTTCGCCGATCATAAAGCGATCGCGCCGGGGCAGACTGCCGTTGACAGCGTGATCGACGGACGGTCATCCTGCGCGCCTCCCGCGTCAGCGCCGGTTCAGGGCACAATCATGTTGCACATCCTTCACCGCTTCGCATGGGTGTTGGGCGTGCTGGCGCTCGCGTCTACGG
Source organism: Methylobacterium sp. (assembly GCA_021154065.1). The sequence goes on along the minus strand of JAJKJG010000228.1, from coordinate 5,508 downwards.
CCGCCGTCGCCCAAGGCTACCCGACGCGCATCGTGACCGTTGTCGTCGCGACGCCGCCGGGCGGCCAGCCGGACATCCTCGCGCGGCTGATCGCCGATCGCCTCAGCCGGGCATTTCCCTATCGCTTCATCGTCGAGAACCGTGTCGGCGCGAACGGAAACCTCGCACCGGCGCATGTCGCAAAGCAGGCGCCGGACGGGCACACGCTCTTCGTCGGAAGCGCGCCCTTCCTGATCAACCCGAGCCTCTATGGCGACCTCTCCTTCGATGTGTTTCGGGATTTCAAGCCGATCGCCTTTCTCGGCGCAGCTCCGACCGCGCTCATCGTCAATCCCAGCTTTCCGGCAAAGACGCTGGCGGAGCTCGTCGATCACGTGCGCAAGAACCCGGGCCAGCCGTGGTATGCCTCTCCGGGCGCGGCGACCGCCAGCCGGATAACGTTCGAGCTGTTCAAGCGTCAGGCCAACATTGATGTCGCCATCGTGCCCTATCGGGGAGCCGGTCCGGTTTTCAACGACGTGCTCGCCGGCCACGTGCCGATGACGATCGCGCAGCCCGAAGTCGTCGCAGCCATGGTTCAGGAGGGACGGCTTCGCGCATTGGCGGTCAGCTCCAAGGACCGTGCGCCCCTGCTTCCGGACGTTCCCACTTATAACGAGCTCGGCTATCCGATCGTCCGAACGGTATGGTCGGGGCTGTTCGCGCCGGCCGGCACGCCGGACAGCATCATCCAGCGTTTGAATGCGGAAGCCAGGAAGGCCCTCGCCGAGCCTGAGGTGCACGATATTCTCGACAAGCTCGGCATCGTCGTCGAACCGATGACGCCCGACCAGCTCGGGCAGCTCGTCGCGAGCGAGGTGGCAAGCTACCGCGAGATCGTCAAGGCGGCCGGCATCACCGCGGAGCAATAGGCGCGCGCCAGTTAGGGCATGATCTTTTCCGAAAACCGGTAGCCACTGTTCGGGATCATGCTTCAGCCGCGCTCGGTTACGACAAGGCTGCCGAAACGGTCGACCGTTGCGACGTGCTCGGGCAGGAGCAGCGTCGTCGAATCGAGCTGCGTGACGATGGCCGGACCGTGGATCTCCGCGCCGGCCGCCAAACGTGAGCGCTCGTAGACCGGGCATCGGACCGGACCGCCCTCGAGGCGCATCGTCTGATGCGCGGTGATCGCGTCCGCCGGCGCGCCGCCGGACGCGAGCTCCTCCAGCTTCGGCGGCGGAAACACGCCCTCGGCCGCGATGCTGAGCGTCACCATCTCGACCGGCGTGTCCTCCTGAGCGAAGGTGTAAAGCCGCTCGTGCATGCGATGGAAGCTGCGGACGGTCTCGGCCATCGCGGCTTGCGTGACCTCGCCTGCGTCCCACGGCACGAAGAGCTCGAAGCCCTGGTGCTGATAGCGCAGGCTCGCCTGCCGGCGGATCCGCCGGGCAGGTTCCGGGACGCGCTCGGCCTCGAACCAGGCCATCGCTTCTGCCTCGAGCTCGGCGAAAACGCGCCGGACGAGCGCCAGGTCGATGGCGCCGGCCCGCTGCAACGCAGTGCGCGCGAACTCCGCTTTCAGGTTGGACACCAACAGCCCCAAGGCCGAAAGCACGCCCGGATTGGGCGGCACCAGCACGGTCCGCATGCCTAGAAGGCGCGCCAGCGACCCCCCGTGCAGCGGGCCTGCGCCGCCGAACGGCAGGAGCGCGAACTCGCGCGGATCATGGCCGCGTTCGACCGAGACGAGCCGGATCGTGCCGACCATGTGGTTGTCGACGATCGAAAGGATGCCGCGCGCGGCGGCATCGACGCTCATGCCGAGCGGCTCTGCGACGCGCCGGCGCACGGCGCGATGCGCCGCCTCCGCGTCGAGGGCGAAGCTGCCGCCGAGCAGGAACGGCGGCAGATGCCCGAGCACAAGATGCGCGTCGGTGACGGTCGGTTCGTCACCGCCGCGCGCATAGCAGGCGGGTCCCGGATCGGCGCCGGCGCTCGCCGGACCGACGGTCAGCGCGCCGGTCGCCGAGACGCGCGCGATCGAGCCGCCGCCCGCCCCGATGGTAACGAGATCGACCATCGGCAGGCCGACCGGCCAGCCGGCGACCTGGCCGCTCATCGTCAGCCCCGGCTGGCCATTGTGGATCAGGGTGACATCGGCCGAGGTGCCGCCGATGTCGATGCCGATGAGGTCCTTCAGCCCGGCGCTCGCGCCGATGAAGCTCGCGCCGACCGCGCCGGCTGCCGGGCCGGAGAGCGCCGTCTCGATCGGCGCCTTGCGCACGCTGCGCGCGCTCGTGACGCCGCCGCTCGACTTCATGAGCAGGAGCGGTGACGCGATGCCGCGCTCCTCGATGCGGCGATCGAGCCGCGCCACATAGGCCGCGACAACCGGCATGACGGTGACGTTCAGCACCGTCGTCATGCTGCGCTCGTACTCCCGGAAGACCGGCAGCACCTCGCTCGAGATCGAGACCAGCGCCTCGGGATGCTCCTCCGCGAGGATCGCCGCGGCGCGTCGCTCGTGGACGGGGTTGGCGTAGCTGTGCAGCAGAACGATGCCGACCGCGCCGATGCCGGCCTGGCGGATCGCGCGCGCCGCGTCGCGCACCTCCGCCTCGTTCAGCGGCTCGAGCTCGGCGCCGTTCGGCTCGATGCGCCCGGCGACCTCGAAGATATGCGCCGGCGACACCGGCCGTTTCGGCTTGATCCAGGCGAACAGGCTCGAGCGCCGCGGCACGTCCTGGCGGCCGATCTCGAGCACGTATCGAAAGCCCTTGGTGGTGATGAGCGCAGCCGGCGCGCCCTTGCCTTCGAGGATCAGGTTGGTGGCGACCGTCGTGCCGTGCAGCACGCGCGCGACATCCGCCCCGGCGAGCCCGCACGTGCGCAGGATCGCCGCGAGAGCTTCTCCGAAGGCTTGCGAGGGGTCGGCGGGAGTCGAGGCTACCTTCGCGTTCGCGACGCCGCCGGTGCGCGGGTCGAGAAGCGTGACGTCGGTGAAGGTTCCGCCGGTGTCGATGCCGATCACGACGGCCGGCGCGCTATCCGGTGCTGCCATCAATCGAGCGCGTCCTGGTAGCCGTGGCGGTGGAAGAGTTTCGCCACCGGGCGGGCCGAGCGCCGCTCGCGCGTCGCCGCAGCATCGACCGCGATGTCCCGGGTCAGCACCACGCCGTAATCCTCCTCCGCCTTGGCGCGGCTCACGAAGCCGGTCTGGACATCCGCCAGCACGCGCTCGGGCTCGCGATCGAAGGGATGCCCCCAACCGCCGCCGCCACCGGTCTCGACCCGCACGACATCGCCGCGGAAAACGATGTTGCCGTCGCTCAAGGGCTTGAGGACACGCTCGTCGCTGCGACCCGGGTTGACGACGCAGCGCCCGCTTCCCGCGGCGTGACCGCCGGCCACGCCCCAGGGCGGATTCTCGACGGTATCGATGCGCATCGAAACCATGGCCTCGGGCGCCAGCACCTCGACCTCGCGGATAAGCCCGCAGCCGCCGCGCCAGCGTCCCGGCCCGCCGGTATCCGGGTTGATCGCATAGCTTCGCACGCGCACCGGGAAGACCGAGTCGAGGAACTCCGATGGGAAGTTCTCCTGCGCGACGAGGTAGACGGCGTCGTTGCCGTCGGAGGTCGGGCGGGCGCCGTAGCCGACGGCGAGCCCATCGGACAGCAGGAAGAGCTCGCCGTCGTCCTTGCGGCCGCGCAGGTACCAGATGACGTAGGCGCTGTGAGCCGCCATCGCCTTGCCGCCCGCCGCGACGTTGAGAAGGCCGAGGCAGGCCGCCATGTTCCGCATCATCGTGACTCCGCGCATGCCGAGCGGCGCCGGAAATCTCGGCTGCAGCACGGAGCCCTCGCGCAGAATCACCTCGTCGATCACACGCTCGACGCCGGCGTTCAACAGGCTGGAGCCTTCCCCCAAAAGGTAGGAGCCGAACACCATCGCCGGGACGGGCGGGCTCATCAGAAAGTTGACCGGCCCCTTGACCTGGTCGTCGCTCTCGCTCGTGTCGAGCGTGATGCGCTCGGCCGTGACGTCGAGGCGATAGCGCAGGCGGATGGGACCGGTGCCGTGGCCGTCGCTGTCGACGCGGTCGGTGAAACGGTGTTCCCCCAACGGAAGCAGAGCGCGCAGCTTCGCGCGCAGCTCGCGCTCGGTCTCGTCGAGAAGCGCCGCGAAGGTGTCGGCGACCTTGGCGCGGCCGAAGCGCTCGAATAGCTCCACGAGGCGGCGCTCGCCGAGCCGGATCGCGGCAATCGAGGCGCGCGTGTCGCCCCTCACCATCTCGGGGAAGCGTGAGTTGCGGAAGAAAAGGCGCAGCAGCTCGTCGACCATCACGCCTTCGCGCGCAACGCGCACCGGCGGCACGATGATGCCTTCCTGGTAGATCTCGGTGCAATCGGGCGAAAGCGAGCCGGGGCGCATGCCGCCGATGTCGTTGAAATGGGCCCAGGACTGCGCGAAGGCCGAGAGCTCTCCGTCGGCGAACACCGGCGCCACGAAGACCTGGTCCGGCGAGTGGGAGACGGCACCGCGCGAGGCGTAGCAATCATTGAACCAATAGATGTCGCCGGGCCTCATCGTCTCGCGCGGGTAGTGCTCGAGGATCGGCGCGATCACGTCGCCGAACACCGGCAGGTTCGAGCCGACGACGAGCTGCCCATGGGCATCGAACAGGGCAGCGTAGAAGTCCTTCTTTTCACGGATGAAAGGCGACATCGCCGTGCGCTCGATCAGCGCCTCCATCTCGCTCTGAGCCGCCCTCAGCGCGCCGCGCACGATCTGCAGCGTGACCGGATCGGACAAGGTCGCGCGCTCTCCTGCGTGCATTGCGTCCGGCATGCACCACCTATCGTTGGTTCAGCGGATCTTGGAAATCGGAACGGCAGGCGTCGGACGCGTTGACTTCAAGGTTTTTTCGCGCCCGAATGCAAGAGGGTAGCGGGTGGTGCATCGGGGCATGTCGGAGGAGCGCGTCGTCGGAGCCGTGTCGGCGGATGAGGTCCGCGGGCACGTGGAACGCATCACGACCACGATCCCGTCGCGCCTCGCCGGCTCCGAGAACGGGCGCCGCATGGCCGAGTACAGCGCCGCGGCGCTGACCGAGGCGGGCGTCGCCGCGCGCGTGTTCGAGATGTCGGGCCTCGTGAGCTTTCCGGAGCCGGCGGAGATGCGCGTCGTCGCGCCGGTCGAGATCGCGATCGAGGCGAACACGCTCGGCCACAGCGTGCCGACGCTTGCCGACGGGCTCTCGGGCGAGCTGATCGACGTCGCCTCCGGCGCCTTTCACGAATACGAGGGCAGGAGCGCGGTCGGGAAGATCACGTTCTCGGAGCTGTCCTACCATCCGGCGCGGCACGAGAAGCAGCGCATCTCCGCGCTCATGGGCGCGACCGGCTGCGTGATGATGAACTGGGGGCACTCGGAGAACACCGCGGTGCCGTTCGGCTCGGTGAAGCCGGTCTGGGGCAACCCGACGCCCGAGACCTACAAGACCGAGATGGCGACGCTGCCCTG
>JAJKJG010000227.1 GCA_021154065.1 Methylobacterium sp. | reverse complement strand
ACGCTCGCGGTCGCGGCACGGCGACGGCTCGGTCCCAAGGTGAGGCTCGTCGAGGCCGACGCCTATGCGCTGCCCGATTTCGGCGCGGGATTCGAGGTCGGCATGGCCCATTTGTGGTGGTCCCATGTCAAGAAGGAAAGGCAGCAAGCGTTCCTGTCCGGGCTCGCCGCGCGGTTGCGTCCGAACGCCACCCTCCTGATGCTCGACCAGCGCTTCCGGCGCGGCTGGGGGCCGCCATGCTGCCGGCGTGACCGCTTCGGGAACCGTTACGAGATGCGCCGGGCGGGAGGCGCGGAGTACGAGGTGGTCAAGAACTACCCCGGTCCGATACAGCTGCGCGACGGCCTGGCGGGGATCTGCGAGAGCATCGAGATCCTGCTCCTGGACTACTTCTGGGCCGTCCGCGCCCGCATCGCCGGCACGCGCTTCTAAATCGCCGGCTCACCCCAGGATGCCCTCGGCGTCGCCCCGCGTCATGTTCACGGCCGGAGCACCGCACAGCTCCTGTGTCCGGCGCCGCAGAACCGGCGTGTCCGTGCACGGCCCGGTGACGAGCCTGACGGCGAGGCCGCGTTCGGCGAGGATCCGCGTGGCGCCGATCGCGCCCAAGGCATCGGCCGCGGCGAGGACGACGGTCGGCTTCGGACGCCGTCGCTTCAGGCGCGCCAGAAACGCCGGCACGTTCGCCCCGAGGATGTCACCGCCGCACTCGATCAGGACGGCATCGGCTTCGCGCGAGAGGCACCAGTCGAGCGCCCGGTCGAAGGTCTTCGCGATGCCCGGCCGCCCTGAAGGGTAGGTGGTGGGCAGGCCGAAATCGACGCAGTCGAAGGCCTCCGTGGCGCTGAAGTCGCGATAGGCCGCGAGCTCGCCAAGAGAGGACGTGCCGGTCGCCTTGAGGACCACGATCGAATGATGGCCGGCCTGCCGCAACGCGCGCAGGATGGTCGTGCCGGCGGTCGTCTTGCCGACCTCGGCCGAGGTGCCGAGGATCACGAAGACCGGCGCTCCCCGGTCCGGCGCGGCCTTCGCGGCAATCAGCGCGAACTGCCCGATGTTCAAGAGGTCGCCGCCGGCGCCGGTCACGACTCCGAGGAAGGCGACTTCTGCGAGGTGACTGTTGTCCAGGGGGGAATCGCTGACGAGGTCGCCCACGACTCCGCTCGGGGCCAGCACCCAGTAGCGCCGGCCCGGGACCAGTCCGCCGGCCGGGATCTCTCCGGCGACCCAACGGGTGGATTCGCGATAGCCCGGGGTCGCGAGGAACACGTCGCCCGGCGCCACGATCATCGAGCGGCACGAGACCGCCTCGACGACGAACGGGACGCCGTCGTGCGCCAATTGGAAGGCGCAGACGTCGCCCTCGCTTCCGGGTGCGTCGATGTAGGTGAGAGCGTGGACGGGCCCTATGCGGCGAAGGGCCGACGTCAGCTTGAGGCCGGCATCGAGCATCCTCGCCGGTACCGGCCGGAACTCAGCGCCCCTTAGCCGAGGTCTTCTTCCCGGCGGTCTTCTTCGACGACACCTTGCCGCCACCGCTGCTCTGACCGCCGCCCTTGCGGGTCAGCTCGACCTTCGCCGACTTGAGGCTCCCCGGGTCGTCGATGCCGAGCGCTTCCGCGATCGCCTTCAGCTTTTTCGGATCCGACGTGGTTTTGCGGACGATGTCTTGGGCACCCTGCGGCATGAACATTGGGCAAGTCCTCCACTCATTGCACGACCCGTGAGACACGCGTCGAGGATATGAAGGTTACCCGAAGTTTGTAGAGCGGCAAGCAAGTTATGCAGGAAATGTGCATTCTTACCATAAACGCGCACAATTCCGGCCATGGCACCGGTCGCCGGCGCCAAACGGCATTGCCCGTGGGCGCACTCCTGTGATTTCGTGCGCGGGCATCGGTCGCCGGGCCGGCCGGCATCTTCGAAAGGTTGCGCATGATCTGCCCGCGCTGTGGCGCGATCGCCGGAGAGGGGAAGCGGTTCTGCGGCGATTGCGGAGCGGCTCTGCCCTGGACGTGCCGGTCGTGTGGCGCCGAAAACCCTCCGGGAAAGAAGTTCTGCAGCGACTGCGGCGCTCCGCACGGAGGTCCCGGCGACCGGACCGGCGAAGGCTCCCACCCCACGGCGCCCTCCCCGGCGCCGCCTCGTCGCGCCGCTTCGGGCGCTGAGCGCCGGCAGCTTACCATCGTCTTTGCCGACCTCGTCGGATCGACCGCGCTCGGCGCCCGCCTTGACCCGGAGGACCTCCGCAGCGTCATCGCCACCTATTACGACGCGGTCAACGGCGTCGTGACGGCGCACCAGGGCTTCGTCGGCCGCTACATGGGCGACGGGGTGCTCGTCTATTTCGGCTATCCGCAAGCGGAGGAGGACGACGCGGAGCGCGCCGTCCGCGCCGGCCTGCGGATCGGCGACGTCGTCTCGCGACTCGAGACGATGGCAGGCCCCGCGGGAACGCTCCGGACGCGCGTCGGGATCGCGACCGGCGTGGTCGTGGTGGGCGACCTCATCGGCTCGGGCGCGTCCCTCGAGGCGTCCGTGGTCGGCGATGCTCCGAACCTCGCGGCGCGCCTCCAAACCCTTGCAGAACCCGGAACCGTGGTCGTCTCGGACGACACGCGGCGGCTCGTCGGGCGGCTCTTCCAATACAGGGACCTCGGCAACGTCAGCCTCAAGGGACTGCCGGCGCCGGCGCGGGCTTGGGCCGTGCTGGGGGAAAGCATCATCGACAGCCGGTTCGAAGCGCTTCGGTCCGGGGAGACGACCCTGGTCGGCCGGAACGAGGAGACCGATCTCCTGCTGCGCCGGTGGGAGCACGCAAGGCAGGGCGAAGGACGCGTCGTGCTGCTCGCCGGCGAGCCGGGCATGGGGAAGTCGCGACTCGTGACCGCCTTCGAAAGCGACGTGCGCTCCGTCGCCCACGCCTGTTTGCGATTCGTGTGCTCGCCGCAACATCAGGACGCCCCGCTACAGCCGATCATCCGCCACATGGAACGCAAGGCCGATTTCCAGCGCGGCGATCACCCGGACCTCAGGCACGAGAAGCTGAGGCGATCGCTTGCCGCGGGCACGACGGATCTCGACCTGGCGGTATGGGCGGATCTGCTCTCGCTGCCGCCGCGCGCCGACGACGTGACCGGGAGCTTGACCCCGCACCGCCGACGGGAGGTCACCCTCGCCGCGATCCTGCGCCAGTTCTCGATGCTGTCGAGCAAGGGGCCGCTGCTTGCCGTCTTCGAGGACATCCATTGGGCCGATCCGACCACCCTCGACCTGCTCGATCAGCTTGCCGCCGCCGCCGAGCACCTCCCCGAGCTGCTGATCGTTACAACCCGGCGGGAGCAGCCGCCCTGGGTCTCACGCCCGCATGTCAGCGTCCAGCTGCTCTCCGGCCTCAACCGCAGGGAGGCGATCGCGCTCGTCAAGTCCGTGGCGGTTGACCGGGTGCTCCGCTCCGATATCATCGATCGGATCGTCGCCAAGGCCGACGGCGTACCATTGTTCATCGAAGAATTGACGCAATCGATTTTGGATGCGAGCGCCGACGCTGTGTCTCCCGACATGGTCCCTCCCTCCCTCCACGCCTCCCTGATGGCCCGTCTCGACCGGCTCGGGGTGGGCAAGGAGACGGCGCAGATCGGCGCGGTCGTCGGGCGGGACTTCTCGTTCGAGCTGGTGGAGACCCTTTCGGACCTGCGCCGGGACCAGGTCGAGCAGGGTCTCGGCGCGCTGGTCCGGGCGGGCCTCGCCGCGGTTCACGGGGAGCCGCCGCACGCGACCTATACGTTCAAGCACGCTCTCGTGCAGGACGCTGCGTACGGGTCGCTGCTGCGCGAGCGCCGCCGCTCGCTCCATCTCCGGCTGGCCGAGATCCTGGAGAAGGATCCGACGGGTCCCCTGCTGACCCAGCCGGACCTTCTGGCTTGGCATTTCGCGCAAGGCGGCGCCGCTGACCGGTCGATCGACTACTACCTCAAGGCTGCGGAGCGGAGCGCCGGCCGCTCGGCCCTCGCCGAGATCGTCAGCCACCTGCGCAAGGGCTTGGAGCAGCTCAACACCCTGCCCGATCTGCCCGATAACCGGCGTCGCGAGCTCTCGCTTCAGGTGGCGCTCGCCGGAGCGCTGATCGACCACAAGGGTTCGGGGAGCGCGGAGGTCCGCGTCGCCGCTGAGCGGGCCCGCGAGCTCTGCCTCGCGCTCGGCGAGCCGAAGCAGCTGATCCAGGTCTTCGACAGCCTGATTAACCACCACTTCACCCTCTCGGAGCCCGAGAAGGTCTTGGGCTACGCGAACGAGCTGCTCGCCCTCGCGGCTGACACAGGCGACCCTCAGGCCGTCCTCGTCGCGCGCCGATCAGCGGGGTTGGCGCATCTCCTGCTCGGGCGTCTTGAGCTCGCCCGCAGCGAGATGGAACTCGTTTTGTCCACCTACGAGAAGGAGCGCGCAGGCCGCCCTTCCCTGCTCACGAGCCGCGATGTGAAGGTCTCGACCTGCACGGCGCTCGGGATCTGCCTCACCCTGCTCGGCCGCGCTGGGGCCGGCGCAGCGATGACGCGCGAGGGGCTTCGCCACGCCGAGAGCCTCAATCATCCGGTCAGCCTCGTCCTCGGGCTGCGGCGGGCCTGCGTCAGGGCGATGGTCCAGGGCGACGTCCAGGCGGTCGCCGAGCACGCCGCGCGGCTCCTTGCCGCCAACGCCGAGTACGAGACGTTCCTCGGCCGGCTCGAAGGCGCCGTCTTCCATGCCTGGGCGGCACTGCATGCGCGCCCCGACCCGATCCTTCTCGAGGCGATGCAAGCGAGCCTCGACGAGCTCGACCGCGCGGGGCATCGCGTCTTCCTACCCTTCTTTATGCTGCGCGCGGCGGAGGTGAGGGCTGCGCAGGGCGACGAAGGCGGCGCGCAGCGCCTCCTCGACCGCACGGCCGAGTTCGTCGGGCTTACGGGCGAGCGGTGGTGCGAGGCCGAGCTGTCGCGGGTCAAGGCGCGGCTTCCGGGCTTCCGCGCCGAGAGGCCCGGCCTCCTCAGATCGGCCATCGCGGTCGCGCGCGAACAGGGAGCCAGGCTGTGGGAACTCCGGGCCGCCACCGACCTCGCCCACTTCCTCGTCGAGAACGGCGAGCCAGACCTCGCCCGCGACACGCTCGAGGGAGCCTGTAGTTCATTTCCGGACGGCGAAGTAAGCCTCGACCTCATGAAGGGACGCGAGTTCCTCGCAACTCTTCCACGAAGGAGCGTCACATGATCTGGTCGAGAGAGCTGGTCAAGCAAGGCACGCGGAGGGCCGCCTACGTCCTGGCGGCGACGGTTGCAGGTGTCTTGGCGAACCCGCAGCAGGCACTCGCCGCGGTCGTCCAGGCATATATAATGTTTGACGTCGCCCCCTCCTCCAATGTGAGCGCGGTCGTTGAAAAGTTGAGAAGCACGAGCCTCGGCAACTGCTTGCAGCTGATCGTTGGAAGCCAGGCACGGACAGTGGTCCTTCACCTCGCATGCGATGAGGATGACCGAGCGGACACGAGGTTCCTTGGTCAGGCGTTGATAGAGCTGTCCCGTGTCGAGGGTGTTGCTCGCGCCACCATTGTTTCGGTCAGGCGCGGTAACGATTGAGAGGCAGCTTCACGCGTTGGACGCCGAACTCCTCAGCGGGTTTTGCTGCGTAGCGTCGGTCGATCAAGGGTGAACGCGTCTGGGGCAACACCTTTCTCGACATGCTCCCATGTGACCGGCGCGGCGATCGGAAAGCCGGCGCGCGCGCGGTGAGTAGGCGCCGACGGCCCTTCGCCTGAAGAGTGCTCCTGTCGTGAACGCGATGTGCGCTGGCGCACAAGCATGCGGCGCGATTGTACCTCGTTACCTCAGCTTGTCTT
>JAJKJG010000226.1 GCA_021154065.1 Methylobacterium sp. | reverse complement strand
TGGCGGCGGTTCGAGGTGGCGTAGAACAGCACGTTGGCGGGCCGCCCCTCGATGCCGCCCTCCAGCACCGCCTTGAGCGACTTGTAGGAGGTGTCGTTGGCATCGAAGGAGAGGTCGTCGCAGAACACCACGAAGCGGTGCGGGTCGGGGCGGAGCCACGCCATCAGGTCGGGCAGGGTCTCGATGTCCTCGCGATGAATCTCGACGAGTTTGAGCGGACGCCGCCCCTCGGCGGCGAGGCCCTTGTTGATCTCGGCGTGGACCGCCTTGACGAGCGAGGACTTGCCCATGCCGCGCGCGCCCCAGAGGAGCGCGTTGTTGGCCGGCAGTCCGCGCGCGAAGCGTTCGGTGTTGTCCGCGAGCGTGTCGCGCAGGCGGTCGATGCCGCGCAAAAGGCTCATCTCGACCCGGTTGACCTTCGGCACGGGCGACAGCCGCCGGCCGGCGGCCTGCCAGACAAAGGCGTCGGCGACGGCGAGGTCGGGCGGGGCGGGCGGGCAGGGCGCGATGCGGTCGAGGGCCGCGGCGATTTGGGTCAAGAGTTTGAGCGTATCGGCCTGTCGGGCCGGATCGGCGCGCGGTTCGGGCTCGCGGGACGACATCGGGACGCGCTCTCTTGTGGTCGCAAATCCGGGCTCATAGCTAAGGACGCCGGGCCGGTCCATCATGGCGCAGGCTCCCTCAATTGATTTCGCGAGGTCCGGCGCTATAGTCCGCGCCGCCTCGCCCCGGCGCCGCCGCCCGACTGGGGCCGCATGTCTATTCCAAAGGAGCTTTGAGCGTGATCACGCCCGCTTTCGCGCAAGGGACCTCCGCCGCCGGCGGCGTCGACATGATCATTCAGCTCGTCCCGTTCATCCTCATTTTCGTGATCATGTGGTTCCTGATCATCCGTCCGCAGCAGCGCCGGACGAAGGAGCATCAAGAGCTGATCAAGAACATCCGGCGCGGCGACACCGTCGTCACCGCGGGCGGGATCGTCGGGCGGGTCGCCAAGGTGTCGGACGACGCCGAAGTGGACGTCGAGATCGCCGACGGCGTGCGCGTGAAGGTGGTCCGCTCCATGATCTCGGAGGTCCGGACCAAGGGCGAGCCGGTGAAAGCCGCCTGACGCAGCCCTTCAGACAGGATTGAGCAAGGAATGCTCCGCTTCTCGACCTCGAAGATCGTCGGCACGCTCGCCATCGTGCTGATCGGCCTGCTGCTCGCCGTTCCGAGCATGCTGACCCGCGAGCAGCGGGACGGCTTGAAAGCCTCGGTTCCGGGCTGGGTCCCGTCCTGGCTCGTGCCGACGCGGGCCATCGTGCTCGGGCTCGACCTGCAAGGCGGATCGCACGTGCTGCTCGAGGTCGACATGCCGGACCTCATGCGCGCCCAAACGGTGCAGCTACGCGACGACGTGCGGCGCGTGCTGCGCGAAACCAGCGTCTCGCCCGAAGGCGGCATCCAGACTCTGCCCCGCGGCGTGCAGCTGCGCGTCTCGGACCCCAACGCCCGCGCGCGGCTCCTGCCCAAGCTGCGCGAGCTGTCGCAGCCGATCAGCAACGCCATCCTCGGCCAGACCGGCGCCCGCACCCTCGACCTGAACGAACAGCCCGACGGCCCGATCCAGCTCGTCTTCACCGACCAGGGCGTCAACGAGCGCGTGCGCCGCGCCGTGGACCAGGCCATCGAGGTTCTGCGCCGCCGCATCGACGCGCTCGGCACGACCGAACCGAGCATCCAGCGTCAGGGGGCCGACCGGATCCTGGTCCAGGTGCCCGGCCTGCAGGACCCGCAGCGTCTGAAGGAAATTCTCGGCAAGACGGCGAAGCTGGAATTCCGCATGCTGGCCGAGCCGGGTTCGTCCGACGCCGATCTGCTGCCCTCCAGGGACGCGAACGGCCAGCGCGTTCCGGTCGAGCGCCGCGTAATGGTGGAGGGCGGCGACCTCACCGACGCGCAGCCCGGCTTCGATTCGCGCACCAGCGAGCCGATCGTCAACTTCCGCTTCAACCTGCGCGGCGCGCAGCGCTTCGGCCAGGCCACGACCGAGAACGTCGGCCGGCCCATGGCGATCGTGCTCGACAACGAGGTGATCTCGTCGCCGCGCATCCTGCAGCCGATCACGGGTGGTTCGGGCCAGATCTCCGGCCGCTTCACCGTGCAGCAGGCAAATGACCTTGCGGTGCTGCTGCGCGCCGGCGCGCTTCCGGCGAAGCTCACCATCGTGGAGGAGCGCACCGTCGGCCCCGGCCTTGGCCGCGACTCCATTGAGGCCGGCAAGATGGCGACGCTGGTTGCGACCGCGCTCGTGGTCGCCTTCATGTTCGCGACCTACGGCCTATTCGGTCTTTTCGCCAACATCGCGCTGCTGATCCACGTCGGGTTGATCTTTGGGCTCATGTCGGTGCTGGAGGCGACGCTGACCCTGCCGGGCATCGCCGGCATCGTGCTCACCATCGGCACGGCGGTCGACTCGAACGTGCTGATCTACGAGCGCATCCGCGAGGAGGCCCACGCCGGCCGCTCCATCGTCTCCGCGATCCAGGCCGGCTTCGAACGGGCCTTCGCGACGATCATCGATTCCAACTCGACGATGGCGATCGCGGCGCTGATCCTGTTCTTTCTCGGCTCGGGGCCGGTGCGCGGCTTCGCGGTCGTATTCGTCCTCGGCATCCTCACCACCGTCATCACGGCCGTGACCATGACGCGCATGATGATCGCGCTCTGGTACCGCTGGGCACGACCCAAGGCCTTGCCGTTCTAAAGGAGTTTGTCGCATGCGCCTCCTCCGCCTGTGGCCCGACGGCACCAAATTCGACTTTATGCGCTTCCGGCGCCTGAGCTTCCCGTTCTCGGCCCTCCTATCGATCGCCACCATTGTCGTGTTCCTCACTATGGGGCTGAACTTCGGCGTCGATTTCAAGGGCGGCACCCTGATGGAACTGCAGGCGAAGTCGGCCCAGGCCGACGTGGCCAAAGTCCGCCAGACCGCGAATTCCTTCGGCTTCGGCGAGGTCGAGGTCCAGGAGTTCGGCAACGCGGGGGGCGTATCGCTGCGCTTCCCGGTGCAGCCCGGCGGCGAGGCGGCGCAGAGCGCAGTCGTCCAGAAAACGCGCGAGGCGTTCGGCGCCGACTATACCTTCAGCCGCGTCGAGACGGTCGGGCCACGCGTCTCGGGCGAGTTGGTGCAGTCCGGCACCATCGGCGTGATCCTCTCCGTTCTCGCCGTCATGCTCTATCTCTGGTTCCGCTTCGAGCAGGAACTGGCGCTTGGCGCGATCATTGGGACGCTGCACGATATCGTGCTGGCGCTCGGCTTTTTCGTCATCACGCGCCACGAGTTCAATATGACCTCGATCGCGGCGATCCTCACGATTGTCGGCTATTCGCTGAACGAAACGGTCGTGGTGTTCGACCGGACGCGCGAACTGATGCGGCGCTACAAGAGCATCCCGACCGAGGAACTGCTCAACCTGTCGATCAACTCGACCATGTCGCGCACCGTCATGACCGCGACCGCCGCGTTCCTGTCGCTTCTCGCCCTGGTGCTCTTCGGCGGGCGGGCGATCGAAGGTTTCGCTCAGGTCATGCTATGCGGCGTCGTGATCTGCACCTACTCGGCGATCTTCATCTCGACTCCGGTGCTGATCTACATCGGCTTGCGCGTGGGCGCCCGCGATCCCACCAAGCGGGCGGCGCTGCCGCAAGCCGCGGAGTAGCCTTTCCCGTGCCGCCGGGCCGCATCTACGACGGCTTCGTTCGGGGACGACATCTAATCGACGCTTACGGCAACGGCGGGTTTCGCTTCGCCGACATGTCGCACCGCGGTTCGATCCTGGCGCTGCCGTCCGGCGTCCGAGCGTGGCCGGTCCGGTCGGCGCAAGGCTTGAGCGAGGACGATTTCGCCTTGGTCCTGGTCGAGAACGAAGCCGTCGAACTCCTGCTCCTCGGGACGGGACTCGACATCGTTCCCGTCGGCGAGGCGCTGCGCCGGCGCTTTCGCGAGGCGCGGATCGGCCTCGACGTGATGCAGACCGGCGCGGCGGCGCGCACCTACAACGTTCTGGCCGCCGAAAACCGCCGCGTCGCGGCGGCGCTGATCGCGGTGGAGTAGCGCCGCCGCTGTCATTCCGGGGCGAGCGAAGCGAGAGCCCGGAACCCATGATACAGGTGGTTCCGGAGAGTGCGAACCTGTCCCGCCCTGTTCTGAGCCGGTCGTGTTGATGGGTCCCGGGCTCGGCCCTTCGGGCCGCCCCGGAATGACGATGGAGCAAAATGCCATCTCCGCCCGCCTCCCCCGGCCCCGCCTGGGCTTCCACCCATTGCGAAACCCAGGTCCGCGAGGGCGACCCCGACCGCTACTTCGCCGCGCTGTTCGCTCCGGCCGACAAGCGGCCGCATCTCTTCGCGCTCTATGCCTTCAACCACGAAATCGCCCGCATCCGCGAGACGGTCAGCGAGGCCCTGCCGGGCGAAATCCGCCTGCAATGGTGGCACGACACCCTCCAGGGCGAGGCGCGGGGCGACGTGCGGGCGAATCCGGTCGCCGCCGCGCTCGATGACGCCATCGTGCGCTTCCGGCTGCCGCGCCAAGCGCTGGTGGACCTGATCGACGCGCGCACCTTCGACCTTTACGACGACCCGATGCCGACCTTGGCCGATCTGGAGGGCTACTGCGGCGAGACCTCGTCGTCGCTGATCCGCTTAGGCAGCCTTATCCTGGCCGACGGCTCCGATCCGGGCGCGGCGGACGCCGCGGGCCATGCGGGCGTCGCCTACGCCATCACCGGGCTCCTGCGCGCCTTTCCCTGGCATGCCCGGCAGGGGCGGCTTTACATTCCGACCGATGTTCTCGACCGCTTCGGCGTATCCCGCGACGATATCGTGCTCGGGCGCGGCGGGCCGGGGCTGACGGGAGCGCTCGCCGAGATGCGCGGAATCGCACGTCGTCATCTCGATCAGGCGCGGGCGCTGCGGAGCACGATCAAGCCGGCGATTGCGCCGGCTTTCCTCCCCGTCGCCCTTGTCGAAAGTTATCTCAAGCAGATGGAGCGGCGCGACTACGACCCGCTCCGCACGGCGATCGACCTGCCGCAGTGGCGCAAGCAGTGGACGCTCTGGAGCGCAGCGCAGCGCGGCGCGTGAGCCGGCTCGAGCAGTTTCAGGCGACGTGGACCCGGCTCGCCGTCGAAAACGCGGCGCAACACGAAAAGAGCCGAGTCCACGCAAGGGGAAACGGCTCTAAGTCGGCTCACGTGTCCCACCTTGGCGCCATCAAAGGGCGCCGCGTTAGTAGAAGCGGCGCCCCAGGCCGCGACGGAACCCGTAATGCCGGAATCCGCCCCCGTAACCCACGCGGGTCACGAACGGCCGATGACGGTAGAAGCCGCCCCCGTATGCGAAGCGGCGGTGGCCGTGGAAGCCGCCCCGATAAACGACCCGACGTGCAAAGTAGGGCCGGGGCCGATAGAAAGCGGTCCTATAGACGATCCGCCTCGCGAAGTACGGCCGGGGTCGGTAGAACGCGGTCCGATAAACGACGCGGCGGACGAAATAGGGCCGGGGCCTGTAATAGGCCGTTCGGTAGTAAACAGGCCGGCGATAGACCACGCGTGGCCGATAATAATAGGCCGGTCGGGTGACGGTAACGACCCGGCGTACGACGGGGTACGGCCGATAGTAGGGCGCATAAACGGGCGCGCCAAAGCCGACCGAGAACCCGAAGCCGCCCGCCTGCGCCGGAGCGGCGGCGAGCCCAGCGCCAAGAGCCAAGGCCCCGGCGACCATGAGTGCGATCTTTTTCATTTTTGTTCCCTCCGTTGACCCAGCTTGAACAACC
>JAJKJG010000225.1 GCA_021154065.1 Methylobacterium sp. | reverse complement strand
CCGACGACGAGGATCCGATCGCCCGGCCCGGCGCCCGAATCCCAGACCGCGTTCAGCGCCGTTTCCATGTTGGCGGCGAGCGCGGCGCGGCGCGCCGGCACGGCCGGGGGCACGAGGGCGAGGCTCCCGGCCGGCGCCGCGAAGCGATCCTGATGCGGGTGGAGCGCGAACACCGTTCGGCCGACGAGATCGCCCGGACCTGCCTCGACCGTCCCGACGGCGCAGTAGCCGTACTTGACCGGGAAGGGGAAATCCCCCTCCTGCATCGGCGCCCGCATCCGTTCGCTCTCGACGGCGGCGACCCGGCCCTCGAAGACCAGGCGCTCGGTGCCGCGGCTGAGCGCGCTCCAGGCGGTGCGGATGAGCGCATCGGCCGGCGCCGGAGGGCTGAGCGGGGCGCTGCGCAACTCTGCGCGACCGCGGCCGACATACCAGAGCGCCCGCGCGAGCTCTTGCGTTCGACGGCCCGGTTCGTTCATCAGAGCTTCAGCCTTGCCGCGTTCAAACGGCAGCTCCGAGGATTTTCCGGATGACCGAGCACGCCCGTTTCGCCCCGCCTTTCGGGGTGGCGGCCGCCGACACGACGCCGGCCGGGCTGCAATCGGCCGCGACGCTGCGCCGCCGGCGTATGACGGTGCTCGCCCTCAACGTCGCGACATATGCGGCGCTCGCCGGCGCGATGGTGGCGGTCGTCGGCGCGGGCGGCTGGACGATCGTCGACCTCGTTCTCTTCGCCTGCTTCCTCGTCGCGACGCCCTGGACGGTTCTCGGCTTCTGGAACGCCGCGATCGGGTTGTGGCTGCTGCACGGCCGGGCCGACGGCGTCGCCGCGGTCGCGCCCTTTGCCGCCGCGGCCCATTCCGCCGATGCGATCCGGCTGCGCACCGCCGTCCTGATGACCTTGCGCAACGAGGACCCGGCGCGGGCGTTTTTGCGTCTGCGGACGGTGAAAGCGAGCATCGAAGCGACCGGCGAGGGCGAAGGCTTCGCCTATTTCATCCTGAGCGACACGTCGAGCCCCGCCGTCGCCGCCGCCGAGGAAGCGGCACTCGCCGCCTGGCGGAGCGAGGTCCCCGATCCGGCGCGCATCGTCTATCGCCGCCGGCCCGAGAACACCGGCTTCAAGGCCGGCAATCTGCGCGACTTCTGCGAAACCTTCGGGCGCGACTTCGACCTGATGCTGCCGCTCGATGCCGACAGTCTCATGGCCGGCGACGCCATCGTGCGGCTGGTGCGGGTCATGCAGGCGCATCCGCGGCTCGGCATCCTCCAGAGCCTCGTCGTCGGGGCGCCGGCCGAGAGCGCCTTCGCGCGCATCTTCCAGTTCGGCATGCGTCACGGCATGCGGGCCTACACCTTCGGCTCCACCTGGTGGACCGGCGACTGCGGCCCGTTCTGGGGCCACAACGCGGTCGTGCGCATCGCGCCGTTCCGCGACCACTGCGATCTGCCGATCGTGCCGGGCAAGCCGCCGCTCGGCGGCCACGTCCTGTCGCACGACCAGGTCGAGGCGACGCTGATGCGCCGGGCCGGCTACGAGGTCCGCGTGCTGCCGGAGGAGGGCGGCAGCTGGGAGGACAACCCGCCGACGATCTTCCAGTTCTCGGCCCGGGATCTCCGCTGGTGCCAGGGCAACATGCAGTACTGGAGGCTGCTTGGCACGCCAGGCCTCCTGTTCATGAGCCGCTTCCAGCTCGCCTGGGCGATCCTGATGTTCCTCGGCGTGCCGGCGATGACGCTGATGATCGCGCTCGTCCCGCTGAAGATCCTCGACGGCGAGGACCTTTCGACCTTCCCGGCCGGGCTCGCGATCGGCCTCTATCTGACCTTCCTCGGCATGTATCTTTCGCCGAAGCTCGCCGGGCTCGCCGACATCCTGCTCGCGAAAGGCGGCGTCGCGCGCTACGGCGGCCTCGTGCGCTTTCTCGCGAGCGCCGCGATCGAGATCGTGTTCTCCTTCCTCCTCGGCGCCGTGACCACCTTCCGCATCACGCTGTTCATGATCGGGCTCCTGTTCGGACGCTCGGTGATCTGGAACGGGCAGGCGCGCGACGCGCACGGCGTTTCATGGTCCGACGCCGCGCGCGGCCTGTGGCCGGCATCGCTGTTCGGCGCCCTCGTCTGCGGCGCCTTGGCGGCGCTCTCGCCGGCGATGCTCGCCTGGAGCCTGCCGCTGACCTTCGGCTATCTCGTCGCGATCCCCTTTGCGGTCTGGACTTCGTCGGAAGACGTGGCGGAGCTCCTCAAGCGCCACGGGCTGTGCGGCATCCCGGAGGAGCTCGAGCCCCCGGCCGAAATCCGCGCCCTGCGGGTTTGAGCGTGGCGCTCGCTCCCGGCACGGCCGCGGCGGTCCGGCGCTCGCTCGAGATCTACTATCGCGATCCCGTCCGCGACCGCGCCATGGACGCGCTCTATGCCGGCTTTGTCAAAGCCGGCGATCTCGCCTTCGACATCGGCGCCCATGTCGGCGACCGCATCGCTTCCTTCCGGCGCCTCGGTGCCCGTGTCGTCGCCCTCGAGCCGCAGCCCGGGCCGGCGCGGGCGATCCGGCTGATCCACGGCCGCGACCCCGCGGTGATCCTGCTGCAAGCCGCCGCCGGCGCGACGGAGGGCACGCTGACGCTCCACGTCAACAGCGCCAACCCGACGGTCTCGACCGCGTCGCCGGATTTCATCCGCGCCGCCGACGGATCAGCGGGGTGGGAGGGCCAGGTCTGGGACGACGCCATCACCGTCCCGTGCCTGACCCTCGACCGCCTCATTCACGACCATGGCCGCCCGGCCTTCCTCAAGATCGATGTCGAGGGCTTCGAGGATCGCGTGCTCATGGGGCTCTCGAGATCCGTCCCGGCGCTGTCCTTCGAGTTCACGACCATCGGCCGCGACGTGGCGCAAAGCTGCCTCGATAGGCTTGCCGCGCTCGGCCCCTACCGGTTCGATGTCGCGCTCGGCGAGGCGCAAAGGCTCACCTTCGGCCGCTGGGTTTCGCCGGACGAGATGGCGGCGCACCTCGCCGCGCTTCCCCATGAAGCCAATTCGGGGGATGTGTATGCGGTGCTGAACGCCTAAGCAGGCGAAACGCAATACCTCCCCATGCTGGATGAGGGGAGTTGTGCGTGGCCCGACCGACCCGCCGCCCTGGACAGATGCGCCTGCGATCAACACATGGCGGCAGCGCCCGCCTGGCGCTGGCACGTCGTCGGCGCCTGCGCTAAGCGAGCGGCTCGGTGATCGCCCTTCACGAAAAAACGAGGTCCCCATGTACCCGAACCTAGAGCTTCACATCGGCGGCGCCTGGCGCGGTGCCTCGGGGGGCGGGACGCTCCCGGTGCTCAACCCGGCGACCGCCGAGCCGATCGGGACGCACCCGGTCGCGACCCGCGAGGATCTCGACGCGGCGCTCGAGGCGGCAAAGCGCGGCTTCAAGGCCTGGAAGGCGACCTCGGTCTATGACCGCTACAAGATCATGCGCAAGGCGGCGGACCTCCTGCGCGAGCGCGCCGAGACGATCGCCAAGATCATGACGCTCGAGCAGGGGAAGCCCCTGCCGGAGGCCAAGATGGAGGTGCTCGGCGGCGCCGACACCATCGACTGGTTCGCGGAAGAAGGCCGCCGCGCCTATGGCCGCGTCATCCCGGGCCGCGCCGAGGGCGTGATGCAGATCGTCATCCGCGAGCCGGTCGGGCCGGTCGCCGCCTTCACGCCATGGAACTTCCCGATCAACCAGGCGGTCCGCAAGGTCTCGGGCGCGCTCTGCACCGGCTGCTCGGTGATCCTCAAAGGCCCCGAGGACACGCCGGCGAGCTGCATGGAGCTCGTGCGCGCCTTCCTCGACGCCGGCGTGCCCGGCGACGCCATCGGCCTCGTCTTCGGCCATCCGGCGGAGATCTCGGAATACCTCATCGCCCATCCGGTGATCCGCAAGGTCACCTTCACGGGCTCGACGCCGGTCGGCAAGCACCTCGCCTCGCTTGCCGGCGCGCACATGAAGCGGGTCACGATGGAGCTCGGCGGCCACGCGCCGGCAATCGTCTTCAAGGACGCCGACATCGGCAAGGCGACGAAGCTGCTCTCGGCGGCGAAGTTCCGCAACGCCGGCCAGGTCTGCGTGTCGCCGACCCGCTTCCTCGTCCACGAGACGCTCTACGACGAGTTCGTCGACGGCTTCGTGGCCTATTCGAAGAACCTCAAGGTCGGCGACGGCATGGACCCGAAGACCAGGATGGGGCCGCTCGCGCATGCCCGCCGCATCGAGGCGATGGAGGGCTTCGTCGCCGACGCCGAAGCCAAGGGCGCCGAGCTTCGCACCGGCGGCAAGCGCATCGGCAACCAGGGCTTCTTCTTCGAGCCGACGGTGTTCACCGACGTGCCGCTCGACGCCCGCATCATGAACGAGGAGCCGTTCGGGCCGATCGCCGCGATCAACCGCTTCGCCGACGAGGAGGAGGCGTTCGAGGAGGCAAACCGCCTGCCTTTCGGCCTTGCGGCCTACGCCTACACCCGCTCGGCCGAGACCCAGACCATGCTCGCGGCCCGCGTCGAGAGCGGCATGATCTCGATCAACCACCACGGGCTGGCGCTGCCGGAGGTGCCGTTTGGCGGCGTGAAGGATTCGGGCTACGGCAGCGAGGGCGGCGCCGAGGCGATCGAGGGCTACCTCAACACGAAGTTCGTGACGCAGGTGGGGGCGTAAGCGCCTCTCCCGCGCGCGGGAGAGGCCAACTCGCGAAGCGAGCGGGTGAGGGCATGCGATCCTCCCCCGTCGCATGCGACGGGTGAGGGTCGGGCTCGGGCGCGCTCCAACCGGCGGCATGCGGCCGGCCTCCGTGCCGGTCGGGCCTTTCCCGTGGCGCGGGGTGGCAGCCGGCTCCTCCGTCATCATCGGATGACGCGCATCATCGTCGCGGATGATGCGCATCATCGTCGGCGTTTTCCCGCATCATCGTCGGGGTTTTGCCGCGTCATCGTCGGGCCTCGACAAAGCCAGATAGGAAAATGTTTCACGTGAAACATTGCCCGGCGGGCGCCCCCTCCGCCATGCCTGGCATGGCCCCCGCCGTGGCTCACGCCGGGGAGGATCGCCGGCGGCATCGCAAATCAGCCGCTTTGTACAGGTCTGATTCATCGCTCGGGCGTTAAATCAGCGTCCCGCCCTTCAAATCGGGTGCCCGCCCCGGCCGATGAACGCGATCCTGATCAAGCTTTTCGCCACCGCGCTCACCTTGAGCCAGGTGACGACCCGGCCGGACGCGGTGAAGACGCAGTTCGATGCCGTTGCCGACCGGGCCGAGGTGACGAAGATCCTGCGCGACGGCTGCGCCCATATGCGCCGCGCCTTCGATATCGAGGACCTCAACCTCGACGAATTGATCGCGACCGCGATGGACGACCCGCAGGCGGTCGCCGGAAACACCAAGATCCTGCAAGGGCTTGACCTGCGCGATCTGCACGGCGCCTATCGCGAGTTCTGCAAGAACGAGACGGTGACGCCGTCCTCGGTCGACCTTGCCGAGGTCATCGCCTACTACAACAAGGCCGCGGCCGAGCTGCCCGACCACGCGCGGCTGAAGGGAGGCAGGCTGCCGGGCGCGAGCCTCGTGCTCGACGGTCGCGGCGAGCGCTTCGCCGAGCTCTACGAGCCCGACAACCGCCGCCTGCGCGTGCCGCTTGCCGACGTCCCGGACCATGTCCAGAAGGCGTTCGTCGCCGCCGAGGACAAGCGCTTCTTCCAGCACAAGGGCATCGACGAGCGCGGCGTCATCCGCGCCTTCATCGGCAACCTGGCGAAGCCGGGGCGGCCGCAGGGCGGCTCGACCATCACCCAGCAGATCGCCAAGAACCTCCTCGTCGGCGACGACGTCACCTACGAGCGCAAGAT
>JAJKJG010000224.1 GCA_021154065.1 Methylobacterium sp. | reverse complement strand
GCGCTGGAGAAGCGTCATGCGCTTATGTTCATGGGTGTGCATTTGGGCGTGCATTTGGCCCGGCATGTCGGCCTCGCCCCGCTGCGCGCGAATCTCCCGTTGCGCCGGAAGCGGCAGTTCCTCCACGCGCGGCATCCGGGGCGGCCGCATGACGGCGCGTTCGGCCTGCGGCGGAAGGAACAGCGCCGACGACAGCGGAGGCTCCTCCCGAACTGGATGCAAGGACGGCGGCGGCTCATAAGCCATCGCCTGCTTCGGCTGCGCCGGCGTCAGCACGACGTTGTCGCGAACGATGGGCTGAACCGGCGCCTCCGTCCGCGGCGCCTCGAAGGACGGACCGGGAGTGGGCGCGGCCTCCTGGGCGACCGGAGCCGGCTCGACCGGCCGGGCGATCGCCTGCTCGATGGGAACGGAGGGACGCAAGGATGGAACGCTCTGCGAGGCGCGGGCCCGCGCTTCGGCGCGAAGGCGCTCGGCGACCTCGGCGATGCGCTGCTCGGTGGCCGAGATTTCGGGCGCTTGCGCGATCAAAGCCTGGTCGATGCCGGTCGCCACGACCGACACCCGGATGATGCCTTCCATGCTCTCGTCGAAGGTCGCGCCCAGGATGATGTTGGCGTCCTGGTCGACCTCCTCGCGGATGCGCGTCGCCGCTTCGTCGACTTCGTAGAGCGTGAGGTCGCGTCCGCCGGTGATCGAGATGAGCAGGCCCCGCGCGCCCTTCATGGACACGTCGTCGATCAACGGATTGGCGATCGCCGCTTCGGCGGCGCTGTTGGCGCGCTTCTCGCCGGTCGCCTCGCCGGTGCCCATCATCGCCTTGCCCATGCCGCGCATGATCGCGCGCACGTCGGCGAAATCGAGGTTGATCAGGCCCTCCTTGACCATCAGGTCGGTGATGCAGGCCACGCCCGAGAACAGCACCTGGTCGGCCAACGCGAAGGCGTCCGCGAACGTCGTCTTTTCGTTGGCGATGCGGAACAGGTTTTGATTCGGAATGACGATCAGCGTGTCGACGGACTGCTGCAGCTCGTTGATGCCGGCTTCGGCGGTGCGCATGCGCCGCACGCCCTCGAACTGGAAGGGCTTGGTGACGACGCCGACCGTGAGGATGCCGAGGTCGCGCGCCGCGCGGGCGATGACCGGAGCCGCGCCCGTGCCGGTGCCCCCGCCCATGCCGGCGGTGATGAAGGCCATGTGCGCGCCCGAGAGCTGATCGCGGATTTCGTCGATCACCTCCTCGGCGGCGGCGCGGCCGACATCCGGCTGCGAGCCGGCGCCGAGGCCCTCGGTGACGGCGAGGCCCATCTGGATGATGCGCTCGGACCGCGACGAGGTCAGCGCCTGGGCGTCGGTGTTGGCCACGACGAATTCGCAGCCGATGAGGCCGGAATCGATCATGTTGTTGACGGCGTTTCCGCCCGCGCCGCCGACCCCGAACACCGTGATGCGCGGCTTGAGTTCCCGGATGTCCGGAGCTTGGAGACTGATTGCCATGATCTTAGCCCTCTCGTGGCCTCTTTCGTTGCCTGCGCCCGGCCGGCGCCGTTGACCCAACTCAGGCGGCTGCCCCACCGCCGAACGCGACGTCAGAAACTCTCCCGAATCCAGCGGCCGACCTTCGACAGATAGCCGCCGTCCGTTCCCGTCCCGGCGAAAAGCCCGCCCGCGCGCGGCTCGAAGTGCTCGATGTGCGCGACTTGCGGATAGACCAGGAGCCCGACCGCGGCCGAGAAGGCGGGTCCCTTCGCGGCCTCCGGCAGTCCTTTGATCCCGAGCGGCCGGCCGATCCGGATCTGGCCCTGAAGAATGCGGCGGGCGAGTTCGGGAAGGCCGACGAGCTGGCTGGCGCCGCCGGTGAGGACCACGCGCCGCCCGGCGTGCGCCGCGAAGCCGGCGTTCTTCAGCCGGTCGCGCACAAGTTCCAAGATCTCATCGACCCGCGGCTTGATGATGCGGACGAGGTGCGACTTCGGCAGATGGTTCGGCACGTCGCGCTCGTCCTCGTCGACCTGCGGCACGGCCACGATGTCGCGCTCGTCCGAGTCCGTCGCGATCGCCGAGCCGTACAGCGTATTGAGCCGCTCCGCATCGGCCACGCGCGTCGTGAGTCCGCGCGCGATGTCCATGGTGACGTGGTGGCCGCCGACCGCGAACCCATCGACGTGAACGAGATTGCTCTTGGCGAACACGCCGACGCTGGTCGTGCCGCCGCCCAAATCGACCACGACGCAGCCCATCTCGGCCTCGTCGTCGGCGAGGGACGACAGGCCGGCGGCGTAAGGCGTGGCGATCACGGCCTCGACGCCGAGGTGGCAGCGCTCGACGGCCAGCATCAGGTTGCGGGCGGCGGCGGCCTCGGCGGTGACGACGTGGAGATCGACCCCGAGCTTCTCGCCCATCATGCCCGACGGGTCGAGGATGTGCGCTTGCGCGTCGAGCGAGAACCCGGTCGGCATGGCGTGCAGCACGGCGCGGCCGGGGCGCAGGCTATGGGCGCTCGCGGCTTCCAGAACCCGATGGAGGTCCGAGGGCGCGACGGGTCCGCCGCGCACGCCGACGGCGGCGTTGAAATGCTGGGAGCCGAGCCGCCCTCCGGTGAGGTTGACGATCACCGACTGGATTTCGACCTTGGCCATCCGCTCGGCCGAATGGATCGCCTGACGGATCGCGCCCTCGGCGGCCTCCAGATCGACCACCGCGCCGCCCTTCAGGCCGAGGGAGCGCTGATGGCCGATGCCGATGACCCGCGCCAAGTGGGTGCGCCCGCGGAGCGCCTCCGGCGTTCCGGCGGGCTGAAGCTGCGCGACGAGGCAGACGATCTTGCTCGTGCCGATGTCCAGCACGGACAAGGTCGCGCTCTTGCACGAGGACAGCGGCCTCAGACGGGGCGTCAGGCCTTGGCGCAAAAGGCTCATGTTTCGACCCCTTTGCCGCGAGTGAGCTTCTTCTTCATCGATTCGGCGCGGGCGGAGGCGGCCTCTTCGGTCAGCCGGACGACGATGCGGTCGCGCATGCGCAGGTCGACCGCGATCACGTCCTTGTCGAGGAGCTTTTGCTCGCGATCGAGCTTGACGAGGCGCGCCACGGCTTCGGCCGCGCCCAGTTCCGGCAGGCGGACGTCGATGCCGTTCTGCATCTTGAGCGTCCAGCGCCGCCCGGAGACGAGGGTCCCGGCCCTGATCCGCGGCTTCAGCGGACCCGCCGCGTCGAGCAGGGCGAGGTAGTCCTTGGTGCGCGCGTTGGCCTGGTCGCCGACGACGAGCGGCAGGTTCGCGAAACGGTCGTCCCGCATCCGGTCGACGACGGTTCCATCGGCGGCGATGACGAACAACTCGCCGTCGTGCTGCCAGAGCGCATGAGGCTGGCGCTCGGTCAAGGCGATCGTCAACTCGTTGGGATAGAGCTTGCGGACCGACGCGCTCTGGATCAGCGGCTCCCTCTTCAGGCGGTCGCGCGTTTCGGCGACGCTGAGGAACGCCAGCGAGACCTTGGGCGACACGCCCGCCGCGGCGAGCACCTCGGCCTCCCGCATCTGATCGAGGCCCGAGATCGTGACGCGCGCGATCCCCAGTCCCAGGGCGCGGGCGAGCACATGATGCGGTTCGCCGTACTGCTCGCGGAAGGCCTGGTATTGGCCGTTGATCACGCAGCCGGTGATCGCGACCGCACCGAAGAAGGCGAACGTCAGGCCCGTGCCGAGAAAGCGCGGCAGCCGGCGGCTCAGCGGCGCGACGACGGATTTCCGGCGGGACAGGCGGGGGAGCTTGAAGGCGAGGAGGGAGAGAAAAGCGGGAGCGCTCGGCTGGGGCCAGGCGACCGCAGCGCCGGCCCCGGCCGGAGCGGCTGTCATCTGTCCAGGGAAGCGTCCTCCACAATCCATCGCACAAGCTCGCCAAACGCATAGCCCGCATGGGCCGCCAACTCGGGCACCAAGCTCGTCTCGGTCATGCCGGGCTGCGTGTTGACCTCAAGGACGACGAGATCCCCGGACCCATCCGGCGTGTCGTCGTACCTGAGGTCGGCGCGGCTGACGCCCCGACAACCGAGCGCTTGGTGCGCTGTTAACGCCAACTCTTGGACCCGTTGGTAAATATTTGGTTTAAGTTCGGCGGGCAGAACGTGAATCGATCCCCCCTTGGCGTACTTCGCGTCGTAGTCGTAGAACACCCCCGTCGCGGGGCGGATGTCGATGACGCCGAGCGCCCGGCCGCCCATGACGGCGCAGGTCAGCTCGCGGCCGGGAACGTATTTTTCCACAAGCACTTGATCGCCGAAGGCCCAGTCCTCGCGCAGGAGTTCCTGGGGCGGATGCGAGCGCTCTTCGCGCACGATGATGACGCCGCACGAGGAGCCTTCGCTCACCGGCTTGACGACGTAAGGCGGGGGTAGGACGTGGCGCTTGGCCGCCTCGAAGCGATTAATTTTTTCGCCCGCCGCGACCGCGACGCCCGCGGCCTTCATGATGACCTTGGCCTGGTCCTTCTGCATGGCGAGCGCGGAGGCGAGCACGCCGGAGTGGGTGTAGGGCATGCGCAGGAGTTCGAGGAGCCCTTGGATCGTCCCGTCCTCGCCGAAGCGCCCGTGCAGGGCGTTGAAGACGACATCCGCCCCGATCCCCGGCAGCACCCGCGCGATGTCCGGCTGCACGTCGATCGGCGTGACCCGGTACCCCTGCCCTTCCAGCGCCCTGGCGCAGGCGCGCCCGGAGTTGAGCGAAACCTCCCGTTCGGCGGACCAGCCGCCCATCAGGACCGCGACGTGTTTTTGCGCTGGCATCAGACCCCCTCAACCCCGGCTGAACCGATCAATCAGGCGGCTCATTCCATTCGCGGCCGGAGAATGCAAGGCGGCAGGCCATCAAGCCTCGACGTATTCCGCCCGGCTCGTCGGTTCGGGAACGGGCAGCCCGTCTTCCTTCAAGCCTTCGAGGTGAAAACGGATAGCCGCTCGAATCTCGGTCTCGACCGCCTCGACGGTCGGAGCCGTCGCAACGCAGCCGGGAAGGTCGGGCACATAGGCGGAATAGTTTTGTCCCGCCTTTTCGATGACGACCGCATAACGCATCATCCGCCCTCCTTCGGGAGCCTGAGGCCGGCCTGTTTCAGAATGCTGTTCATTGTCCCAGGGGCGATGTTGTCCGACAGCTTCCCAGCGGCCGTGACCCGGCCCGCTTTTATTGCGTGTTTGTACTGCCTGTGACTGCCCCGCATGGCAACCCGGAACCAACCGTCCGCCTCAAGCATCCGGATGACATCGCGGACTTTGGGCGCGGCCGCGCTCAAAGCTTGAACTCGCCCTGCTTCGTCGTATCCTCGCGCTTCGCCTTCTTGAACACGCTCGGGTCGATCCAGGGCAT
>JAJKJG010000223.1 GCA_021154065.1 Methylobacterium sp. | reverse complement strand
GCCCATCGCCCAAGCCCCCGCGACCAACCGCAACTGAATCACCCTTCACGGTGATCCGCTACCGCCTTTTGCAGAGGTCTCCGTTCGGGAGAGGGGTTCTTCCGGGGCGCGCCGCCTGGATTGCCGCCCAGACCGCCTGCGGGGTCGCCGGCATGTCGACGTGCGTGACGCCGACCTCGCGCAGCGCGTCGGCGAGCGCGTTCATCACCGCCGGCAGCGAGCCGGCGCAGCCGGCTTCGCCGCAGCCCTTGGCGCCGAGGGGGTTCGTCGTCGCCGGCACGGGCCGGCTCTCGAATGCGAAGAACGGCGCGTCCGCGGCCCGCGGCAGCTGGTAGTCCATGTAGGAGCCGGTCACGAGCTGGCCGGCGTCGTCATAGACGGTGCGCTCCATCAAGGCTTGGCCGATGCCCTGCACGACGCCGCCGTGCAGCTGGCCCTCGACGAGGAGCGGATTGATGATCGTGCCGAAGTCGTTGACCATGACGTAGCGCACGACCGCGGTGACGCCGGTCTCGGGATCGACCTCGACCTCGGCGACGTGGCAGCCGTTCGGGAAAGCCGAGGGCGCGCTCTCGAAGACGGTGCGCACGTCGAGCGTCCGCGGCACGCCCTCGGGCAGCGTCTCGCCGGCGGCGAGGCGCTGGGCGAGCTCCATGACGCCGATGCCGCGGTCGGTGCCGGCGATGGTGAAGCGCCCGCGCGAGAACTCGACGTCGGCGACGCCGGCCTCGAGCATATGGGCGGCGATCTCGCGGCCGCGCTCGATCACCTCGGCGGAAGCCTTCACGATCGCGGCGCCGCTCGCCATGATCGACTTCGAGCCGCCGGTGCCGCCGCCGGCGATGAGCTCGTCGGAATCGCCCTGCAGCAGCCGGATGCGCTCGAACGGGATGCCGAGCCGCTCCGACAGCACCTGCGCGAACGGCGTCGCGTGCCCTTGCCCGTAGTCGAGCGTGCCGGTGATGATCGTCACCGTCCCGTCGGTCTCGAAGCGGATGCCGCCCATCTCGTTCATCGGCGGCGCCGTGACCTCGAGGTACTGGCCGATGCCGATGCCGCGGAGCCGGCCGCGGGCGCGGCTCTCGGCGCGCCGCTCCGCGAAGCCGGCCCAGTCGGCGGCCGCGACGGCGCGCTCGAGGAGCGGCGTGAACTCGCCCGAATCGTAGGTGTTGTCGGACGCCGCCCGGTAGGGCATCGCGTCGGCCGGGATGTGGTTGCGGCGGCGGAGCTCGACGCGATCGATGCCGGTCTCGGCGGCGGCGGCCTCGACGAGGCGCTCCATGATGTAGTTGCCCTCGGGGCGCCCGGCGCCGCGATAGGCGCCGATCGGCGTCGTGTTGGTGAAGACGCATTGGAGCGACACGTCGATCGCCGGCGTCGCGTAGACGCCCGGCAGGTTCTTGGCGACGTTGACCGAGGACGGCAGCGGCATCACCTGGGAGAGATAGGCGCCGAGATCGCCGTAGCCCGAAACGCGCACGGCGAGGAAGCGGCCGTCCTTGTCGAGCGCCAGCGCCGCCTCCAGCGCATGGCCGCGGCCGTGGTGGTCGGAGACGAAGCTCTCGGAGCGCTGGTCGGTCCACCGCACCGGCCGGCCGAGCGCCTTCGCGGCATGGAGGAGCGCGACATATTCGGGATAGACCGGCGCCTTCATGCCGAAGGAGCCGCCGACGTTCGGCGTCAGGACGCGGACCTTCTCCTTGGCGACGCCGAGGATGTGCGCGGCGATCGCGCCGCGCATCCCGAAGGCGCCCTGCGAGCCGACATGGATGGTGTGCCGGTCGCTCGCCGCGTCGTATTCGGCGACCGCCGCGCGCGGCTCGAGCGGGCTCACGACGAGGCGGTTGTTCGAGAGCTCAAGCCGCGTCACGTGGGCCGCCGCCGCGAAGGCGGCGTCGACCTTGGCGGCGTCGCCGAAATGGTAGTCGAGGACGACGTTCGAGGCGAGCTCGTCATGGAGAAGCGGCGCGCCGGCGGCTGCCGCCTGGCGCGGGTCGGTGACCGCCGGCAGCTCCTCGATCTCGATCGCCACCGCCTCGGCGGCGTCGCGCGCCGCGGCTGCCGTCTCGGCGACCACGCAAGCGACCGGCTGGCCGACATAGCGCACCCGGTCGCTCGGCAGCGCCGGGTGCGGCGGCTTCTTCATCGCCGTGCCGTCGCGGTTCTTGAACTCGAACACCGCCTGCATCGGACCGAGCCCGGCCGCCGCGAGATCGGCGCCGGTGTAGACCGCGAGCACGCCCGGCATGGCGCCGGCGGTCTCGACCTCGATGCCCTGTATGCGGCCGTGCGCATACGGGCTGCGGACGAAGGCGGCGTAGGCCTGCCCATCGAGGTGCACATCGTCCGAGTAGCGCCCCTCGCCGCGCACGAGCTTCGGATCCTCCTTGCGGGGGACCGGCTGGCCGATGCCGAACTTCATCAGCGAAAGATCGGAGGGGCGGCTCTGGTCGTTCATGAACGCTCTCGGAAAGGTGTGGCTTTCGAGCCCTGTAGCAGACCGGGGCGGCCGGAGGCCAGCAAACGCCGGAGCCGGCGCGGCAGCCCTGAACTGCGCGCATGACGGCGCGCGCGGCCTGCCGGGTGACAAGTCCGCTGGCTATGCCAGATTAGCCGGCTCGAAAGGCCGGAGCGGTGTCCGGCCGCGACGGGAGGAAACCATGAAGAACGATCGCAGGACCTTCCTCAAGACGGCGGCGCTTGCCGGCGCTGCGGCGACATCTGGCCTTGGCGGCCTTACGACGCCGGCCGCGGCCCGGACCGGCGCAGCGCGCGCCGGCACCCAGCAGCTGCCGAAGGGCATGACCTTCGCGACGCTGCGTCAGGGCGGCGAATACGGCCTCGGCATTCGCACCGAGCGCGGCGTCCTCGACGTCGTCAAGGCCGAATCGGAGTTGAGCGAAGGCGCGCCG
This sequence comes from Methylobacterium sp., assembly GCA_021154065.1. The sequence goes on along the minus strand of JAJKJG010000223.1, from coordinate 2,554 downwards.
ACGACCATCAACGCCGTGCTCGAGGGCGAGGGCGACATGGCGGCGCTCGCCCGCCTCATCGACAAGGCGCGGGCGGCGGGCGAGCGTTTCTTCGTGCCGGAGAACGCGGCCGAGTTCGGCCCCTGCGTGACCGACCCGGAGAAGATCATCTGCATCGGCCTGAACTATCGCAAGCACGCCGCCGAGACCGGCAACCCGGTGCCGACGCTGCCGATCCTCTTCAACAAGTTCAACTCGGCGCTAAACCACCATGGCGGCACGATCGCCGTCTCGAAGGAGCCCGCCGAGAAGTTCGACTACGAGGCCGAGCTCGTCATCGTCATCGGGCGGGAGGCGCGCAACGTCAGCGAGGAGGAGGCGCCGAACTACATCTTCGGCTACGCCACCGGCAACGACTTCACGGCGCGCGATCTCCAGAGCCGCACGAGCCAGTGGATGATCGGCAAGTCCGGCGACGGCTGGGCGCCGCTCGGCCCCTGGCTCGTCACCGCCGACCAGGTCGACGGCGACAACCTCAAGATCGAGCTGAAGGTCAACGGCGAGACGCGGCAATCCTCCAACACCTCCGACATGGTGTTCGGCTGCAAGAAGCTCGTCAGCTACATCTCGAAACACATGACTTTGAAGCCCGGCGACATCATCTTCACCGGCACGCCGGAGGGGGTGATCTCGGGGATGCCGAAGGACAAGCAGGTCTGGCTCAAAGCCGGCGACAAGGTCACGACCTCGATCGAGAAGCTCGGCGAGCTGTACTTCCAGCTCACCTAGCCGCCTCTGCCCGTTTGCGGAGAGAGATCGACTCGGGCGAAAGCCGAGCGGGGTAAGGGCACGGCCGTGGCGGCGGGGCCGGCACGGACGGCGTTGTCACGCCCGTTGCGGCAAGCACGGGCCGTCACCCCCGCCCCTCTCCTGCGCCAGCCTTTCAAGTCCGCTGTACGCGCCCATATAGGCGGCTGCCGTGGATTGAAAGGGAAACGGTCGCCGATGCAGGATCTCCTCGCGCTCGCGGTCGATCCGGCCGCCTGGGCCGCCCTCCTCACCCTCATCGTCATGGAGGTCGTGCTCGGGATCGACAACCTGATCTTCATCTCGATCCTGACGAACAAGCTGCCCGCCGATCAGCAGGCGAAGGCGCGCCGGATCGGCATCGGCCTCGCGCTCGTCCTGCGCCTCGCGCTCCTCGGCACCATCGCCTTCATCGTCCAGCTGACGCAGCCGCTGTTCACGGCCTTCGGGCACGGCTTCTCCTGGCGCGACCTGATCCTGATCGGCGGCGGGCTGTTCCTGGTCTGGAAGGCGACGAAGGAGATCCACCACAACGTCGATCCGGATCCCGAGGGCGACATGTTCGACGGCCGCGCCGCGACGATCGGCTTTGGCGCCGCGATCGTTCAGATCATCCTGCTCGACATCGTCTTCTCGCTCGACAGCATCATCACCGCCGTCGGCATGACCGACGACCTGCCGATCATGGTCATCGCCGTGCTCGTCGCGGTGACACTGATGCTCGTCGCGGCGACACCGATCGCAGGCTTCATCGAGCGCAACCCGACCGTCGTGATGCTGGCGCTCGCCTTCCTGCTGGTGATCGGCATGGCGCTCATCGCCGACGGCTTCGGCGTGCACGTGCCGAAGGGCTACATCTACGCCGCGATGGCATTCTCGGCCCTGGTCGAGGGGCTGAACCTCCTGTCGCGCCGGGCGCGGAGGGGGCGGGCGCGCGAACCCGCCCCCGAACCCGTCCCCTTGGCGGAGCAAATCCCGGCCGCCGAGCCGATCAGTCGACGATCGCCTAGTAGGTGAGGGCGCGCAGCATCCGCGAATGCGTGATCGTCGGCCGTCACGCCGCTTCGCGCTCGAGGAAGCGCTCGGCGTAGTGGCAGGCAACGAGACGCGCGTCGAGAGGGCGCAACGGCGGGCGCTCGACGCGGCAGCGGTCGGTCACGTAGGGGCAGCGGGTCGAGAACACGCAGCCCTTCGGCGGATCGAGCGGCGAGGGCAGCTCCCCCTTGAGCACGATGCGCTTGCGCTTGACGCCGGTGATGCCGGGCGTCGAGGCGAGGAGGGCCTGGGTGTAGGGATGGAGCGGGCGCGCGAAGATGCGCTCCTTTCCGCCCTGCTCGACCGCGTGGCCGAGATACATGACGAGAACGTCATGCGCGATGTGCCGCACGACGCCGAGGTCGTGCGAGATGAAGAGATAGGCAAGCCCGAGCTCCTGCTGCAGGTCGGCCAAGAGGTTCAGCACCTGGGCCTGGATCGAGACGTCGAGCGCCGACACCGGCTCGTCGGCGACGAGCAGCTTCGGCGACAGCATCAGGGCCCGGGCGATGGCGATGCGCTGGCGCTGGCCGCCGGAGAACATGTGCGGATAGCGGCCGTAGTACTCGGGGCGAAGCCCGACCTTCGCCATCATGGCGCGGGCGCGGGCGGTGCGCTCGGCCTTGGGCAGGTCGGTGTTGATGACGAGCGGCTCCTCGAGGATCGCGCCGACCTTCTTGCGCGGGTTGAGCGAGCCGTAGGGGTTCTGGAACACGAGCTGGACGGTGCGGCG
>JAJKJG010000222.1 GCA_021154065.1 Methylobacterium sp. | reverse complement strand
CGCCAAAGCCTCGCGCTCGGCGGCCTCAAGCGCCGGCGCGGACTCCTTCAACCCCGCCACCTCGGCCATGAGTGCCTGCGCCCTCGCCTCGTCCTTCTTGGCCTTCGCCTGACCGATCTCCTTCGACAACGCGTTGCGCCGCTCCTGCGCGGCCTGGCTCGCCCCGATCGCCGCCCGGCGCCGGTCGTCGAGAGCGAGCAATTCAGCCGCCATCGGCTCCAGGCCGCGCTTGCGCAGTCCCTCGTCGAAGGCGTCGGGGTTTTCGCGGATGGCGCGGATGTCGTGCATGGGTGCAGCTTTACCGATCATCCGAGCAGGCCGGAAGCCCGCCAGCGGTCGTGGACAAGCGCGGCGTCGCGCCGGAGACGGTGTGAAGCGGATTGGAGCCGCGCAGCAAAAGCCCGCACGTCGGGCCTAATGCGCGGCCAGGTTGACCTGAACCAATCGGCTTTGGCTGCTTTCAGTCTAGGACCGATGCGTCACGCGCTGGTAGGCGGCCAGCAGCGCCTCGGCTTCGGCCCGTGTCAGATCGGCGATCACGACCTGCTCGCCGATGTAGAGCGTGCACAGGTCTTCCTCGCGCGATTCGGTGCGGATTTCAGCCATGGCTCCCTCCAGAGAGGGAACATCGCAAGGGGACAAAGGGTTCCTGGTGGCCCAAGCTTGAAGTTGGCTCGCAAGAGAACCTGAAGCTCAGACAGTCAGTTTCGTCGTTTATCGATCGTCATGTCCTTCATCTCGACCACTTCGAGATCCTTGGTCTTGACCCGTCTAATTGCCGCAGCGTGTCCACGTTCCAGCGTGAATCGGGGGCGCCGCTGATGAAGTTGTCGCTGCCGTTGTCGGCCAGGATCATTCCATACGTCTTCAGCGCTTGCAGGATCACCCTGACTTCCGGGGCGAAGCCGGACAGGTCGTAGTCCGCCTTCAGGCGGACGCGCATGCCCATGGGGGCGAGGTTGTCGTCGTGATCCTTGCTCGCCCAGTGGCTGGCGGGCGGCACGTAGGCTCGGCGCGTTTTGCTGACGGTGAACCGCATGGCGTGTTCGAGCGCCTTCTTCTCGATAACTTCGTCGTAGCGCACCAGCCCCGGCAGGATCGGCAGGCCGGCGGCGTCGGCGGAGGTCCAGCCGGCGGGGCGGACCTGGTTCTTCTTCAGGTCCCAGATCGCGCCCGAGTCCGCTTTCCAGCCTTTGCCGTCGGGAAGGGCTTCCAGCCTTTGCCGTCGGGAAGGGCATTGGACAGCTCCCACAGGGTCCACGTATCGCGATCGAGCACGATGATGTGGCGATCGCCCTTGCTCTTCGGCCCGCCTTCGACCGGAGCGTCGGGCGGGATCGGGTAGGGACCGGGATTGCTTTCGTCGGCGTAAGTGAACGTCACCGGCACCTTCGCCTGATCCTTCGAGACGACCACGTATGGAATGCCGATGGTAGCGACTTGCCATTCGGGGCCGAAATCGGCGTGGAGCGGCTTGTCCAGGCCGATGCGGGCGAGGATTTTTGCGGAGTTGGGATCGACGGAATCCTTCGAGATGTCCCTGCGCCAGGGGCTGTCGTCAGGCAGGAGGCGCCGGCCGCCGAGGTTGGCATTGGGGCCAAGCTCGACCTTTGGGGCATCCTGCGCCGTGACGAGAGCGGCCGGCAGTGCGCCGGCGAGAAGAGTTGCAAGGAACAGCCAGCGCTTCATGCTCGCTCCTTCTTCAACCGGACGCTGCGAACACGGCAAGGATACAAGCGGCGCACCGATCACGACAAGGCCGATCCAAAGCCGTTCCTCTGGACCAGGTCAGCCGGCGACCGTCAGCCTCGGACGGCTCCGCCAGAGATCCCAACGCAGACCACGCGAACGCGCTTACGCCGCGCGCTCCCACATCATGTCGTCGAAGTCGCGGCTGTCGCGTCCGCCGCCGGACCGGCTTCCGAAGTGGGGGTCGAACGCATCGACCGGCGGGCGATCCTGGCGTTGCGGGGCGAGATGGTCGTCCTGTGACGATTCCGCCGTCTCGGCCGCCCCGCGGCCCTCCTGGTCCTTCATGACCCCGCTCCCGTTATGGTTGATGAAAGGACGTGCTTATCACCGGCCGACCGCCGGGGGTGTATCGGCGGCGCAACACTCGCGAACGGGTTTTAGCCGCGCTTGCCTTATTCGGCGGCCGCGGTGCGGGCGGCCTCTTCCTGGAGGCGCTTCTTCTCGACCATGCGGACCGAGATGATGCTGGCCTCGTAAAGGAGCAAGGTCGGGACCGCGAGGGCGAACTGGCTGATGATGTCGGGCGGGGTCAGCACCGCCGCCACGATGAAGACGATCACGATGGCGTAGCGCCGCTTGTCCTTGAGGAACTGCGTGTCGATGATCCCGGCGCGGGCGAGAAGCGTGAGGACGACAGGCAGCTGGAAGCAGATGCCGAAGGCGAAGATCAAGGTCATGATCAGCGAGAGATACTCGTTGACCTTCGGCAGGAACTGGATTTCGGGATGATCCGAGGTCGCCAACTGCTGCATGCTGACCGAGAACCGCATCAAGAGCGGCATGGCGATGAAGTAGACCACCAGCGCCCCGATCAGGAACAGGATCGGGGTCGCGATCAGGTAGGGCAGGAACGCCTGCCGCTCGTGCTTGTAGAGCCCCGGCGCGACGAATTTGTAGATCTGGTTGGCGATCACCGGAAACGCCAAAAAGCCCGCGCCGAACACGGCGACCTGAATCTGCGTGAAGAGGAATTCGAGCGCGTGGGTGTACACCATGTGCGCCTTGTCGGCCGAGCCGACCGCCTGCACGTAGGGCCACACCAGGATGTTGTAGATGTACTTCGCGCCCGCGAAGCAGACGAAGAACATGATCACGAAGGCGATGAGCGCCCGGATGAGCCGCGCCCGCAACTCGATGAGGTGTTCGATGAGCGGCGCGCGCGAGGCTTCGATGTCGTCTTCGGCGGGCGGGGTCACGCGGGCGGACTCTTCACCGCGGGAGCGGCGGGTGGCGTCGGCAGGGCCGGCTCGCGCGCCGGCAGGGGCACGACGGGCAAATCGACGCTTGGCAGGTCGCCCGGATCGGCGGGGTTGGACTGTGCGCCGGGGCCGATCAGAGGCGTGGAAACGTCTGCGGCGGGTTGAGGAGGCGCGTTCTCGACCGCCCCCTTCAGCTCGTCGCGGATGGTCCGCATCGGATTGAAGCCGGTGCTGAGGGAGCCGACGGACTGATGGACGTCCTCGATCTGCTTCTTCACGTCCTCAAGCTCGGCCTCGCGCATGGCCTCGTTGAATTGCGACTGAAACTCGCCCGCCATCCGCCGCACCTTGGCGGTCATCTGGCCGACGGTGCGCAAAGCTTTGGGCAGATCCTTGGGGCCGATGACGATCAGCGCCACGCCGCCGATCACCAGCACTTCGCCCCAACTCATGTCGAACATGGCGCGGTCCCGGACCCCTGCCCTCAATGTGTCCGCCGCGACCCTCGACGGCGATCGTTCAGACGGCTTTGCGGTCGTTCAGGGGCGTCGTTGCGCCCGACGGGGTCGAAGCCGCCTGTTGATGCTCGAGCGTCCGCACCGGTTCGCTCGCCGGCTGGACGGGCGTAGCGGCCGGCGCCGCGTCCTCGTCGGACATGCCCTTCCTGAAGGCTTTGATGCCCTTGGCCACGTCGCCCATCATCTCGGAGATCTTGCCGCGCCCGAACAGCAGCATGACCACGATGCCGACGATGACCCAATGCCAAATGCTTGCGCCACCCATGGCGATCCTCCTGCGCCGATCGAGGGTCGGCGCCGTTTTTGGGAACTCCCGGCCAACCTAGGTGCGGCCTGCGGCGAAAACAAGAACTTCATGGGGATCAAGGTCAACGCCTACGTCCTGTCCCTCCGCGGGGCGGAACGCCGCACGGGTCCGGGCCTGGAGCGGTCGGTCGAGCCCTTGCACCGCCACATGAACGAGATCGACCTCGCCCAGAAAGCGGCGCGACGCCACCCGGCCCGGCAGGCAGAAGCCGGGCGGCGTGAGGCGCACGCCTTGCGGGCGGATGCAAACGATGGCCGCCTCGCCTTCGGAAACCTGCGGAGCCGCAAACGCCCCGACCGGGGTTGAAACGCGGCCGTTCCGGCAGACCCCCTCGACCTCGTTGAAGTCGCAGAAGAAACGCGCGGCGAAGATGTCCACGGGCTCGCGGTAGAGGGTCTCGGCCGGCCCTTCCTGCACGATGCGGCCCTGGCGCATGAGCACGATCCGGTCGGCGATGCGCATCGCTTCCTCGGGATCGTGCGTGACCACGATGGTCGTCGCGCCGGTCTCGCGCAGGATGGCGACCGTCTCGTCCCGGATGGCGTCCCTCATCCGCCGGTCGAGGTTGGAGAACGGCTCGTCCATGAGCAGCACGCCGGGGCGCGGCGCGATCGAGCGGGCCAGCGCGACCCGCTGCTGCTCGCCGCCGGAGAGCATGTGCGGAAAGTCCCCGGCGTAGCGCTCCAACCCGACGCGGGAGAGCGCGCGGCGCGCCGACGCCTCGACATCGCGCGCGGCCAAGCCTCTCAGCCCGAAGGCGACGTTGTCGAGGATCGTGAGGTGCGGAAACAGGGCGTAATCCTGAAACATCAGGCCGACGCCGCGCCGCTCCGGCGGCACGAACGCCTTCGGCCCGCTGACCTCAAGGCCGTCGAGCAGCACCCGCCCGCCGGCCAGGTTCTCCACGCCCGCCGCGACCCGCAGCAGCGTCGTCTTGCCGCAACCCGAATGGCCCAGCAGGCAGACGAGTTCGCCCGGCGCGATGGTCAGCGAGACGCCGTCGAGCGCCCGCAGCGCGCCGTAGGTCTGCGCGACATCCTCAAACGCCAGCTCAGCCGGGATCGCCGCGCCGGCCGTGCCGCGCTGGCCCCAATGCGGAAACCGCCACCGATCGCGCACGCGCGCCTTGGCGGCGCTCACCGCATTCCTCTCGCCGTGGGAGGGGCGTCGGGCGCGCCGTCTCCCTCGCCCGAGTCCAGGGGCTCAAGGCCGCCATCGAGCGGCTCCTCGTCGTCGCGCAGGGTCGTGTCGTCCGAAGGGATCGGCATCAGGAGCCCCGGCGGGATGCGGCCCTCCAACAGGCCCGCGCCCTTCATCTCCTCCAGGCCGGGCAGATCGCCGACGGCGTCGAGCCCGAAGTGGTCGAGGAAGGCCGGGGTCGTGCCGTAGGTGACAGGACGGCCCGGGGCGCGCCGCCGACCCCGCAGGCGGACCCAGCCGGTCTCCAACAGCACGTCGAGCGTCCCCTTGGAGGTGGCGACGCCGCGGATCTCCTCGATTTCGGCGCGCGTGACAGGTTGATGGTAGGCGACGATGGCGAGGGTCTCCATTGCGGCGCGTGACAGCCGGCGCGGCTCGACCACATCGCGCGCCAACACGAAGGACAGGTCGCTGGCCGTCCGGAACGCCCACCTTCCGGCGACCCGGACGAGGTTGACGCCGCGCGGGGCATAAACTTTGGCAAGGTCCATCAGCACGGCTTCGACGTCCGCGCCTTGCGGCAGCCGCGCCCGGATGGCGTCGGCGCCAAGCGGCTCGGCGGAGGCGAACAGGAGCGCCTCGGCGATGCGCATCGCCTCGCCATGATCGGGTGCGGCTGCGCCCCCCGGCGACATTCTAAGAGCGACGACGCTCATTCCTCGTCCCCTATGGCTCAAGCTTCAACGCCGACCGAAGTTGCCGACGCGCCGCGCACCCAAAGCGGCGCGAACGGCCGGTCTTGCCGAACGGCAAGCCGCCCTTCGCGCACCATCTCCAGCATCGCCGAGAGCGCGGAAGCGCGCACCGTGGCGCGCATCGCGGGCTGCGCCATGTAGCGCACAAGATACGCGTCGAGCGCGATCCAGTCGCCGGCTCCAATCAGCCGGTCCAGAACATCGCGCGCCTCGGCGAGCGACCAGACCTGCCGCTTGGGCAGTTCGACGCGGGCGTTGAACTGCTTTTGGCGCTGCCGGGCGTAAGCCGACAAGAGGTCGTATAGCGACGCGTCCCAGCGCGGCGCGATGCGGTCGGCGGCCGGCTCGGGTTTTCCGCGCGGAAACACGTCGCGGCCGAGCCGGTCGCGGTCGGCGAGGCGCTTCGCCGCTTCGCGGATCGCTTCGAGCCGATGCAGCCGTAGCGCGAGGGCGGTCGCGAGGTCGGCGGCGCTCGGCTCCTCGCCCTTCGGCGGCTCGGGCAGGAGGAGGCGCGACTTCAGGTAGGCGAGCCACGCCGCCATGACGAGATAATCGGCCGCGAGTTCGAGGCGCATGCTCCGCGCCGCCTCGATGAATTCGAGGTACTGCTCGGCCAGCGCCAGGATGGAGATGCGGTGCAGGTCGACCTTCTGCCGGCGCGCCAGTTCGAGCAAAAGGTCAAGCGGCCCCTCGAAGCCGTCGACGTCCACGTGCAGCGTCGGCTCGCTCGCCGCGCGCTCCGCGAGTTCGATCGTTTCGAAGGGCAAGGGATCGGCCATGATCGGCTTGAATTCGTCTCGGGGGTTCTACCGCCTGGCTGTTATGAACGCGAGAGGGTTGCGGATGAATCAACGGCGGCGGACATACAGCTCTCGCAGCTCTCGGGCGTAAAACGAAAATATTCTTCAGTCCTGCTCATCCGACCGTAAAGATAATAGTTCTGGTACGGCTGCGCACATTTGCGGTGTACACGAAGGCGCACTCTGCACGTTGGGGCTGGTCCCGCGACAGAGGAGCGAACTCATGGGCGCCATTCAATCGAAATCACGTGCGGTTGCGATGCTGTTCAGCGCGGCGGCTCTTGTAGCTGCCATCCCGG
>JAJKJG010000221.1 GCA_021154065.1 Methylobacterium sp. | reverse complement strand
TGATCCCGATCCCGCAGCCGGCGCCCGCTTGAGGGTAACCGCGCTCGCCCGACCCAATGTTGCGACTCGGCTAGAAGAGCCGACTTCTTCAACACAATCGGTCAAAAGCTGCCGACCGCGTCCTCAAGGTCAGCGTCCAATTTGCCGCGTAGAAGCCCGAAAGCAGACAGTCCGCTTTCGGCCCAAAAACGGCCTTTACCCCCCGAGGGTGAGCTTTCCGAAGCCGGCCTTCTGAAAATCAGGACCAGACTTCCACTGGGCACTGGCCGAACCTGACTTACGGAGTAGAGGCTTGATTCCGCGCTCAGCCGTGCCTCCGGGGTATGGTCAGCCACTCTGTCCCGACGACGCGCTTTGATGTATCTCATCCCCGTGACCAGCCTTCCCGATTCCCGCTCGCTCCGCCGCTTCGCGGCCTGCCTCGTGCTCGGCGGCGCCGTGCTCGCACCGGACCTCGCCGCGGCGCAGGGCTTGCCGTTCACCGGCTTCACCGCGCTGCCCTCCTTCGCCTGGCCGCAGCCGGCCGCGGGCGAGGACGGGCGCTGGGCCGGGTCCTATGCCCGCCTGTCGAGCGGGTTCGAGGTCTCCTCGTCGAAGCGGTTCGGCAGCACTGCGGGGCCGACCGTCGGGTTCGAGGGCGGGCGGATGTGGCAGGAGGGCCGGCTCGTCTATGGCGTTGTCGGCGGCTTCGATTATCTTGCCGCGATCGGCGGCGGCGCGACGCCCGGCTTCGGGGGCCTTGGGCTTTCGCGCGACTTTGCCGGCACGCTGCAGGTGAAGGTCGGGGCGCTCGTCACGCCCGACGTGCTGCTCTACGCCAAGGCCGGCGCGACCGCGGCGCGCGAGAGGCTGCAGTTCGGGGCGACGCCGTTCTCGCTGCCCTTCGCGCGCGAGGACGTGGCGGTTCGGCCGGATGCGCGCGTCGGGGTCGAATGGGCCGTGACCGACCGCCTCTCGGTCTCGGTCGAGGCCGGCGTCGGCGCAAGAGGGCCGTGAGCGACGGCGGCCCCCCGCGGCTCCGCTCCGGCTCCGGCCCCCGGGTGGCGCCGGCGCCCTGGCCCATCATCGTCGGACATGACGCGCAACATCGTCGGGTTTTCGCGCATCATCGTCGGCGTCTGTCCGCAACATCGTCGGGTGTCGGGGCGGCGCGCGCCGCCATCCGGGCGCCGCCGCGAAAGCCTCATGGCAGGCGCCCCGCGGCAGGGCCGCTTTCGGCTTGCCGGGCGCGGTCTCATCCATTACATGACCCTCATCCGATGAGGCGCTGAGCGCGGCGTTGAAGGGGTGCGGCTTGGCTCGCGCCCTTTTCGTGCTGGCGCCTCCAAGGATACGTCTCGGATCGTCGATCACGCGCCGGCCCGCTCTTGAAGGAGCGGCCGCCTTGCCCCGAAAGCCTCACGAGCCCGGGCCAAGGCAGCGACGAGCCCGGGACGGGGTGCAACGCGAACCCCGCCGGCGCCGCCCTTTTTGGGGCACCTTAGGAGACTGAATGTCAGCATTGCAGCAACGCGCGCCGAGCCGCGAGGACTTCGCCGCGCTTCTCGAGGAATCCTTCCGCTCTGCCGAGATCAGCGAGGGCGCGGTCGTCAAGGGCCAGGTGGTGGCGATCGAGAAGGACGTCGCCGTCATCGACATCGGGGCGAAGACCGAAGGCCGCGTCGCGCTCAAGGAATTCGTCGGCCCCGGCCGGGGCGACACCGCCGTCAAGGTCGGCGACGAGGTCGAGGTCTATGTCGAGCGCATCGAGAACGCGCTCGGCGAGGCGGTCCTGTCGCGCGACAAGGCGCGCCGCGAGGAGAGCTGGGTCAAGCTCGAGAAGGCGTTCGAGACGAACGAGCGCGTCACCGGCGTGATCTTCAACCAGGTCAAGGGCGGCTACACCGTCGACCTCGACGGCGCCGTGGCGTTCCTGCCGCGCAGCCAAGTCGACATCCGCCCGGTGCGCGACGTGACGCCGCTCATGGGCGTGCCGCAGCCGTTCCAGATCCTCAAGATGGATCGCCGCCGCGGCAACATCGTCGTGTCGCGCCGCACCGTCCTCGAGGAGAGCCGGGCCGAGCAGCGCTCCGAGCTCGTGGCGAACCTCGAAGAGGGCCAGGTCATCGACGGCGTCGTCAAGAACATCACCGAGTACGGCGCCTTCGTCGATCTCGGCGGCATCGACGGCCTCCTGCACGTCACCGACATGGCGTGGCGGCGCGTCAACCACCCGTCCGAGGTCGTCAACATCGGCCAGACCGTCAAGGTCAAGATCATCAAGATCAACCACGAGACGCACCGCATCTCGCTCGGCATCAAGCAGCTCCTGGCCGACCCGTGGGAGGGCATCGCCGCCCGCTATCCGGTGAACGCCAAGCTCAAGGGCCGCGTCACCAACATCACCGACTACGGCGCCTTCGTGGAGCTGGAGCCGGGAATCGAGGGGCTGATCCACGTCTCCGAGATGTCGTGGACGAAGAAGAACGTCCACCCGGGCAAGATCGTCTCGACCTCGCAGGAGGTCGAGGTGCAGATCCTCGAGGTCGATCCCGTCAAGCGCCGCATCTCGCTCGGCCTCAAGCAGACTCTGCAGAACCCCTGGGAGGCCTTCGCCGAGAAGCACCCGGTGGGCTCCGAGATCGAGGGCGAGGTCAAGAACAAGACCGAGTTCGGCCTGTTCATCGGGCTTGAGGGCGACGTCGACGGCATGGTCCATCTGTCGGACCTCGACTGGAACCGCCCCGGCGAGCAGATGATCGAGGAGTTCAAGAAGGGCGACGTGGTGCGGGCCCAGGTGCTCGACGTCGACGTCGAGAAGGAGCGCATCTCGCTCGGCATCAAGCAGCTCGCGGGCGACCCCTTCGCGGACGCCGGCGAGATCAAGAAGGGCCAGGTCGTCACCTGCGAGGTGCTCGAGGTGAAGGATTCCGGCCTCGAGGTGAAGATCGTCGACACCGATCTTTCGACCTTCATCCGCCGTGCCGAGCTTGCCCGCGACCGCGCCGACCAGCGCCCCGAGCGCTTCGCGGCCGGCGAGCGGGTCGATGCCCGCGTGACGCAGTTCGACCGCAAGGCGCGCCGCGTCACGCTGTCGATCAAGGCGCTCGAGGTCGCCGAGGAGAAGGAGGCGATGGCCCAGTACGGCTCGGCCGATTCGGGCGCCTCGCTCGGCGACATCCTCGGCGCCGCGCTCAACAAGGCGAAGACCCCCGAGAAGAAGTGACGCGCCGCCCGGCGCGTCATCGCGGGCGCGGCGAAAGCCGCGCCCGACCCCCTCCACAGAGCGACTTCGGCCAAGATCCCGGCTCTGCGCTTCGCGTTCTGCCGGAATGACGACGGATGGATAAGCGATGGCCACCCTGCAGTTCGAGCTCGTCGCCCCCGAGCGGGTGCTCTATTCGGGCCCGGTCGACGCCGTGATGCTGCCCGCCACGGAGGGCGACATGACCGTGCTTCCCGGCCACGCGCCGGTCATGACGGCGCTCAAGACCGGCTTCATCGTCATCACCGACCACAAGAACCACGGCACCCGGGTGCTCGTGCGCGGCGGCTTTGCCGACATCAACCAAGCCGCCGTGACGGTCCTGGCCGAGCGCGCGCTCGCCCCCTCCGAGCTCACCCCCGAGAGCATCGAGCAGGAGATACTGAACGTCGAGATGCAGCGCGACGCGAGCCACGACCAGGCCTTCAAGGACGCGGCCGACTCGACGATCGCCCAGCTGCGCGAAGGCAAGGCGGCGCTGCAGTACTAGCCCGTCGCGGCGCCGGCGGCGGCGCGCCTACAGCGCCAGCAACAGCACGAGGCCCCAGGCCAGGTTTGCGAGAACGAGGCCCGCCGTGAGGCCGTAATCCATTTTCGAAAACATGCCGCGACCATGCGCGCCAACCGTTTAACGCGCGGTTCTCGGCGATTTGGCGTCCGCTCCTTGCGGCGCCGCGGGCCCGCTGCTACAGCGCGCTGACCCGCGGGGGCGGGTTCTCAAGCCACGTCCAGGCGGTTGAGCGCGCCTCCGAACCGCGGGTGCGAGGCCCTTGATGACCATCCGCTTCCACCGCGGCGACCTGCCCGAGGATTACGCGGCCGGCGCCGCCGTCGCGATCGACACCGAGACCCTCGGGCTCAATCCGCACCGCGACCGCCTCTGCGTCGTGCAGCTCTCGGGCGGCGACGGCAACGCCGACGTGGTGCAGATCGTCAAGGACGGGCCCCGGCCGGAGCGGCTTTCGCGCCTCCTCGCCGATCCGGCGGTCGAGAAGATCTTCCATTTCGCGCGCTTCGACCTCGGCGTGCTCTATCACCGGCTCGGCGTCATGCCGGGGCCGGTCTATTGCACCAAGATCGCGTCGAAGCTGACGCGCACCTATTCGGACAAGCACGGGCTGAAGGACCTCGTGCGCGAGCTCCTGGGCGTCAACCTGCAGAAGGAGCAGCAATCCTCGGATTGGGGAGCGGAGGTGCTGACGCCGGCGCAGCTCGAATACGCCGCCTCCGACGTGCTGCATCTCCATGCCCTCAAGGAGAAGCTCGACCTGTATCTGGCGCGCGAGGGACGGACGGAGCTGGCGCGGCGCTGCTTCGAGTTCCTGCCGACCCGGGCGCGGCTCGATCTCGCCGGCTGGGGCGACACCGACGTGTTCGCCCACAGCTGACGCCTGGAGCATGATCCCGCGAAGTGGACACCGGTTCGCGGAAAAAGATCATGCTCAAAAAAATGTAGCGCCTCAGACGGAAACGCGAATCTCGTTGCCGACGCGGGCCGTGAACTTCAGGCCGCGGACTGGAGCGCGGTGCGCCTCGGGGGCGGCGGGCAGCGGCATCCAATGGCTGACACCGTCGGCCTCGCCGTGCAGCGCGACCGGGCACTGCATGCGCGGGAACCACTGCCCGTATTCGCTCGAGTACTCGGCGATGAGCGCCCCCCAGCGGGCCGAGAACACCATGATGTCCTCATCCGCGGGCGCGGTGGCGATCGGACGCCAATCAGGGTTCGACACTGGTCCTCTCCCGGAATTCTTATGCCGGCGGCGCGGGAGGGCGGGGCGGGGATCCGCGCCGCCGGCTGCGCTTCGTGACGAAGCGTTGGCCGAGTGAGTACGCGGATTTGGTTTCGCGGCGATGTCGCGAAATATTTCCTCACCGTTTCGCGGCGGCGCCGGCGCGAAATGCGCCGGTCCAACGCCCAAGCTGAAACCGTGCTTCCGCCATGACGTTAGCGACCGCGGCGGCGCCTGACGGTGATCGCGCCGGGACCGCGCCGCTCAAAAACTCAGGAGCCCGCCATGGATCGTCGTCATCTTCTCGCCGGCCTTGCCGGCCTGCCTTTCGCGACCGCCGCCTTCGCCCAGACGGCGCAGCCGCAATCGCCTGCCGCCCAGACCGGCGGCGCCGCCGGCGGCGTCTACGGCACGGCCGGCGTCACGAACGCCAATAGCGGCGCGCCGGGCCTCGGCCAGGCCGAGCAGCAATGGCTTCAGCAGACCATGATGGTCGGCTCGGTGGCGCTGCAGACGAGCGAGATCGCTCTGCAGAAGGCGCAGGACGAGGACGTGAAGCAGTTCGCGAAGTTCGAGGCCGACGAGCAGAAGGGCTTGGCCGAGGTGCTGCGCTCGATGCTGGAGCCGGCCGGCACCGCCTCGCCGCAGGGCGCCGCCGGCGCCGCGCCGCAGCCCGACCAGAAGCACGCGGCGATGATCCAGAAGCTGCAGCAGGAACAAGCCGGCGACGCTTTCGACAAGGACTACGTCAAGGGCCAGCTCGAGGGCCACCGCGAGCTCCTGCAGATCCAGGAGCGCTTCATCCAGGGACGCTCGCAGAACCGCGAGGCCATGAACGTCGCAAAGCTCGCCGCGGGCCATATCCGCGAGCACATCCAGGTGCTCGAGGATCTCCAGGCCTGACGCGACGAGAATGGTCCGGGACCATGGCTGTTTTCCACGCTCGCGCGTTGTCCTGACGGGAAACGGAGAACAGCCATGGAACAGGACAGGAAGCAGCAGGGCGCCGGCGGGCGCGAGGGCGACAAGAAAAAGGACGAGAAGCTGCCCGAGAACTCGAAGAAGAACCTCGACAAGAAGCTCGACCACGCCCTTGAGGAGACCTTCCCGACGAGCGACCCGATCTCGGTGAAGATCACGAAATAACGCCACGAAGCCGCTGTCATTCCGGGGCGCGCGGAGCGCGAGCCCGGAACCCATAAGCTTCCCATTCGCAAGATCGCGCCGGAAACCCGGGCCGCGGTGTTTATGGGTTCCGGGCTCTCGCCTTCGGCGAGCCCCGGAATGACATCACTGCATCTCCAGCAGCCGCCTTGCGATGACCTGGGCCTGGATCTCGGCCGCGCCCTCGAAGATCGACAGGATGCGGGCGTCGCAGAGCACGCGAGAGATCGGGTATTCGAGCGCGAAGCCGTTGCCGCCGTGGATCTGCAGGGCATTGTCGGCGGCCGCCCAGGCGACCCGCGCGGCAAGCAGCTTCGCCATGCCGGCTTCGAGGTCGCAGCGTTTGCCGCCGTCCTTCGTGCGCGCGGCGAAGAAGGTGAGCTGGCGCGTCGCCATGAT
>JAJKJG010000220.1 GCA_021154065.1 Methylobacterium sp. | reverse complement strand
TCGTCGAGGCCGAACAGCGCGATCTTGTGCGCCGCGGCATTCGCCGACAGCCCAGCGACCATGCGCCGGATGTCGCCGTCCGGAATCCCGGTGGAGCGGGCGCGGGTCGGCACGTAGTGGTCCGCGATGCCGAAGGTAAGGTCCGGGCGGGCGACGCCAGCGCCGAGCGCCTTAAGCTGGTCGAAGGCATGGAAGGAACCCTCGTGGACAAAGTGGCGATCGACCCAGAGCAGGGTCGCGCCGTCCTCGCGGGTGACGACCTCATGGCTGCGCCAGAGCTTGTCGAACAGCGTGCTCGGCGTGCCCTGCGTCCTGTTCATGCGGCGCTTTCCTCGCTCGGTCGATATTGCGCGCGCCTCCACTTAACCTCAAACTCCGCTTGTTTCAGCACCGCGCGAGCGGAGGGGGAAGCCTCACGATGTCGCTATCAGAACGCCGCCCGAGCCGCCGCGCCGTCCTGTGGACCGGCACCGGTGCCGCCGCCCTCCTCGCCGCCCCAGCCTACCTGAGGGCACAACCGGCCGCGGTGAAGATCGGCATCCTGCAGCCGGTGACGGGCGCGCTGGCGCAGGACGGCGAGCTTGGCCGGACGGGTGCCGAGCTCGCGATCGGCGAGATCAACGCCGCGGGCGGCATCAAGGCGCTCGGCGGCGCGAAGCTCGAAATGGTGTTCGGAGACGCGCGCTCGAATCCCGAGGCCGGGACGCAGGAGGTCGAGCGCATGCAATCCGACGGGGTCGTGGCGATCGTCGGCGGCTTTGCCAGCCCGATCTGCCTCGCCGCGACCCAGGCCGCGGCGCGCTACGACCTGCCCTATATCGTCGACGTCGGCGTCTCCGACCAGATCACCGGCCGCGGCTTGAAGAACACCTTCCGCTTCGCCCCCGGCTTCGGGATCGTGACCGCGGTCGCGGTCGAGAACCTGACAAAGCTGAACGACGGCGCCGGCAAGCCGGCGAAGACCGTGGTGCTCGTGCACGAGGATCAGCTCTTCGGTTCCGGCCTCGCGAAGCTCATGCAGAGCGAGCTGCCGAAGCGCGGCTTCGATATCCTCGACACCATCGCGCATCCGACCCCGGCGCGCGACATGTCGAACATCGCGCTGCGTATCCGCGCCCTCAATCCGGACCTCGTCATCCCATCGAGCTACTACAACGAGTTCGTGCTGCTCGCCCGGACCATGCAGCAGCAGCGCATCCGGCCGAAGGGCATCTACGCGGTCCTCAACGGCGCCGCCTCGAACTATCGCTTCGTGAAAGAGTTTCCCGAGGCCGCCGCCAACGTGATGGACTGCAATCACTGGCACGACCCGCGCAATCCAAAGGCCGCCGAGGTGAAGAAGCAGGTCGAGAGCTCGGGGAAGCTGTGGGCCTACAACGTGCCGCTCAACTATTCCTGCGTGAAGCTCCTGGCCGACGCCATCGAGCGCGCCGGCGCCGCCGACCGGGGCAAGATCACCGAGGCGCTCGCCGCCACCACCGGCGCCTTCAAGGGCCACATCATGCCGTATGGAGAGACCAAGTTCGTGAACGGGCAGAACCAGGGCGCCGCGCCGGTCAACACGCAGGTCCAGGGCAATGACATCAAGGTGATCTTCCCCGACGCATTCGCGGATGCCAGGCCGGTCTTCCCGGTGGGCGGGTGACCGGACGCCCGTCAGCCTCGGCCGGAGCGCGATCCCGGTAATTGGCCATGTACGCCCCCGCGATCGTGGCCGAGGCCGTCGTGAACGGCCTCCTGACCGGCTCGGTCTACGCCCTCATCGCGCTCGGCCTGACCTTGGTCTACGGCGTGCTGCACATCATCAACTTCGCCCATGGAGCGCTGCTCACCTGCGCCATGTTTGCGGTCTGGGTGGCGCACACGGCGCTCGGGCTTGACCCGTACCTCGCCATCCCGCTGCTGACGCCGCTGTTCTTCGGTCTCGGCTACGTGCTCCAGCGCTTCGTGATCGGCCCTGCAAGCCGCGGCAACGACAGCAATATCCTCCTCGTCACGCTGGGACTGGCGATCGCGATCGAGAACGCGCTGCTCGCGATCTTCCGCTCCGACACCCGGACGCTGTCGACGGATTACGGCTTCCAGACGGTCGAGCTCGGCCCGCTCTTGATCGCGAAGCCGCGCCTGATCGGCTTCGCGGCGGCTCTCGCGACGACTCTCATCTTGTGGCTTGCGCTGGCGCGCACCGACACCGGCAAGGCAATTCGCGCCGTCGCGAAAGAAAAGCTCGGCGCGCGCCTCGTCGGCATCGACGTGGAGCACGTCTATGCCGTCACCTTCGGCCTCGGCTGCGCCTGTCTCGCCGTCGCGGCGTGCCTCTTGATGCCGAGCTTCTATGTCAACCCTCGGGTCGGCAACGCCTTCGTGCTCGTGGCGTTCACGATCGTCGTGCTCGGGGGCATGGACTCGATCCCCGGCGCGCTGCTCGGCGCGCTGTTCATCGGCGCCGTCGAGAGCCTCTCGGGCTTGTATTTCGGCGACAGCCTGGGCCAGCTCGGCATTTTCGTCATCTTCATCGTCGTCCTTCTCGTCCGCCCGACCGGCCTCTTCGGAGCCAAGGCGTGACGGCGCGCGATCTCCTCCCGATCGTCGCGGTGGTCGCGATCATCGCCCTTGCGCCGCTGTTCACGAGCTCGAACACCGTGCTCAATTTCCTCACCTTTGCCCTGATCGTCGCGCTCGCGGCCCAGGGCTGGAACATCCTCGGCGGGTTCGGCGGGCAGTTCTCCTTCGGCCATGCGGCCTTCTTCGGTACCGGCGCGTACGCGACGGCGATCCTGCAGATGCGATTCGGCGTCAACGCGTGGGTCGGATTCGCGCTCGGCCTCGCGGCCGGAGCCTTGATCGGCGCCGCCATCGGCTATCTAAGCTTCCGCTCCGGGCTGCGCGGCTCCTACTTCGCCCTCGTGACGCTGGCTTTTGCGGAAGTGTTCCGAATTGTCGCAAACGCCGCCGAAATGACGGGTGGCGCCGCCGGCATGCTGATCCGCCTGGACGTGAGGCCTTCGAATTTCCAATTCGGCAGCCGCGCCGCGTTCTTCTGGATCGCGCTTGCGCTCGTGGCGCTGACGCTTGCACTGACACGTTGGATCGAGCGCTCGCGCTTCGGCGCGCGGCTCGTTGCCATCCGCGAGAACGAGGAGGCCGCGCAGGCCCTGGGCGTCGATACGCTGCGCACGAAACTCGCCGCGATTGCCCTCTCGGGCGGCGTGACCGGCGCGGCCGGGTGCCTCTATGCCCAGTATTTCCTCTTCATCGATGCCAACATCGCCTATGGCACCTGGATCTCCGTCGAGGCGTTGCTGGCGCCGATCATCGGCGGCGCCGGCACCGCATTCGGTCCGCTTGCCGGCGCGCTTGCGCTTCATGGGCTGGGCGAGGCGACGAAGCTTTTCGCGTTCCGCGTGCCGGGGATCGATCTGGCGCTGTTCGGCTGCGTTCTCGTGGTCACCGTCGCTTTCGCGCCGGACGGAATTCTCGGGCTCATCCGCCGGCTCGGCCGGGCCGGCCGCCCGGCACCGGCACCGGCAAAGACCTGAGCGATGCTCGCCGCTGTCGCCGTCAGCAGGCGCTTCGGGGGTCTCGTCGCGGTGAACGACGTCTCGCTGACGGTGGAGAGGGGCTCGATCACCGGCCTGATCGGCCCCAACGGCGCCGGCAAGACCACGCTGTTCGCCCTCATCGCGGGATTTGTCGCGCCGACGTCGGGGCGGATCCTGTTCGAGGGCCGCGACGTCACGACGGAGCCGCCGCACGAACGGGCGCGCATGGGCATCGCGCGCACCTTCCAGATCGTTCAGCCTTTCGCCGGCCTGAGCGTGGCTGAGAACATCGCCGTGGGCGCCTACCTTCGCCATGCCCGGCGCGCCGATGCGGTGTCCCGCGCCGCCGCGGTCGCGCGCCGCGTCGGGCTCCACGCCGAGATCGACAGGCCGGCCGCGAGCCTCACGGTCGCGGGGCGCAAGCGCCTGGAGCTCGCCCGGGCGCTCGCGACCGGGCCGAAGATCCTCCTCCTCGACGAGGTTCTGGCCGGCCTCAACCCATCCGAGATCCGCGACATGGTGCCGGTGATCCGCGCCATCCGCGACGACGGCGTCACGCTCGTCATGATCGAGCACGTCATGCAGGCGGTGATGGATCTGTGCGAGACAGTCCACGTTCTGTCGCAGGGCCGGCTGATCGCGGCGGGCGCGCCGGAGGCGGTGTGCGCCGATCCGCAGGTGATCGAGGCCTATCTCGGAAAAGGCGCGGCGCAGCGCTTCCGGCGCGCGGAGGCGGCGCGTGCTTGAGGTGCGCGATCTGCGCGGCGGCTACGGCGGGGCCGAGGTCTTGCGCGGCGTGGCGTTGACCGTCGAGCCCGGCGAGGTCGTCGCCGTCCTGGGCTCGAACGGCGCCGGCAAGACGACGCTCAACCGCGCCCTCTCCGGACTCTTGCCGCAATGCTCGGGCGAGATCCGCTTCGCCGGCAGGCGGATCGACGGCGCCGCGAGCCCGGCCATCGTGGCAGCCGGGCTGATCCACGTCCCGGAGGGCCGCAAGATCTTCCCCAATATGAGCGTGCACGAAAACCTCGAGCTCGGCAGCTACCGACGCGGCCGATCGCGGCGCGGCGCCAATCTGGCACGCGTCTTCGCGGCCTTCCCGCGTCTTTCCGAGCGCACCGGCCAGACGGCCGGGACGCTCTCGGGAGGCGAGCAGCAGATGCTGGCGATCGGACGCGGGTTGATGGCCGAGCCGCGCCTGCTCATCCTGGACGAGCCCTCGCTCGGGCTGTCGCCGCTGCTCGTCGAGGAGATGTTCGGGCTCATACGCGGCCTCAACGCCGACGGGCTCTCGGTCCTCTTGGTCGAGCAGAACATGGTGCAGTCGCTCGAAGTGGCGTCGCGGGCCTACATCCTGGAGAATGGCGTGTTCGCCCTCTCGGGGCCGGCAGCCGAGCTCGGGGCCGACCCGGCGCTCAAGCAAGCCTATCTCGGCATGTGAGGTCCTGATGAACCTGAAGGAGCGGCTTTCGCGAGAACCGGTCGTCGTCGCGCCCGGCGTCTACGACGCCTTGACGGCTGCACTCGCGGCCGGGGCGGGATTCGAGGCGCTCTACGTCTCCGGCGCCGCGATCGCCTACACGCGTCTCGGACGCCCCGATATCGGGCTCGTTTCGATGAGCGAGGTGGCCGAGACCGTGGCCCTCATTCGCGACCGTACCCCGGCTTCCCTCGTCGTCGATGCCGACACCGGCTACGGCAACGCGATCAACGTCCAGCGCACCGTGCGGCTGCTCGAGCGCGCCGGCGCGAGCGCGATCCAGCTCGAGGACCAGAGCTTCCCGAAGCGTTGCGGCCATCTGCGCGACAAGAGCCTCGTCCCGGCGGCCGAGATGGCCGGCAAGGTCAAGGCCGCCGTCGATGCGCGGGCGAGCCAAGGGACCCTCATTGTCGCGCGCACGGATGCCGTCGCCGTCGAAGGGCTCGACGCCGCCATCGCGCGCGCCAGCCTGTATGCCGAAGCCGGCGCCGACGTCCTGTTCGTGGAGGCGCCGCAGTCGCGCGATCAGCTCGCCGCGGTGACGTCGGCGCTCGGGGGCCTTCGGCCCCTCCTCGCCAACATGGTCGAGGGCGGCGACACGCCCCTGTTCTCGGCAGATGAGCTCGGCGCTCTCGGCTTCCGCCTCGTCATCTTCCCTGGCGGCATCGTGCGCGCCCTCGCCAAGACCGCGCGGGACTACTACGGCTCGCTTGCGAGCCACGGCACCAACGCGCCGTTTCGCGCCCGCATGTTCGATTTCAATGAGCTCAACGCCGTGATCGGAACGCCGGAGATGCTCGCGCTCGGCAAGAGCTACGAGACCGCGTCATGACCGCTCTCGACCCCGTCACCCTGGCGATCCTCAAGGGCAGGCTCGAGCAGATCGCCGACGAGATGGACGCGACGCTCTACCGCTCGGCCTTCAACCCGATCATTGCCGAAGCGCGCGACGCCTGCCACGGCATCTATCATGCGGCGAGCGGAGCGACGCTCGTCCAGGGGACCAAGGGCCTGCCGATCTTCGTCGGCGCCATGGCGTTCGCGGTCAAGGCGGTGATCGACAAGGTCGGGCGCGACGGCGGGCTCGCCGCCGGCGACACCTTCCTCTTCAACGATCCTTACATGGGCGGGACGCATCTCAACGATTTCCGGCTCGTGCGGCCGATCTTCCGCGGCGACACGCTGTTCTGCTGGCTCGCCTCCGCCGGACATTGGCTCGACATCGGCGGCAACGTGCCCGGCGGGTATAATCCGAAGGCGACCGAGAGCTTCCAGGAAGGAACGCTGTTCCCGCCGGTGAAGCTCGTCGCCGGCGGGCGCATGAACCAGGATATCGTCGATATCCTGGCGGCGAACTCGCGCGTGCCGACCTCGAATTGGGGCGACCTCAACGGACAGCTCAACGCACTCGATCTCGGCGAGCGCCGGTTTCGCGCGCTCCTCGACGAATACGGCGACGATACCGTCACCGGCGCCTTCGCGGCGCTGTCCGACCGCGCCGAGGCGCTGATGCGCGCCTGCCTCCGCGGCCTGCCGGATGGGACCTACTCGTTCGAGGACCATCTCGACAACGACGGCATCACGGACGAGCCGCTCCTGATCGCGCTCGACCTGACGATCGCGGGCGACGCGGCGAGTCTCGATTTTTCACGCTCCTCCCCGCCCTGCCAGGGGCCGATCAACATTGCCTATCCGACGGCGGTCGCAGCCTGCTACGTCGCGCTGAAGCATGTCTTCACCGAGGTCCCGGCCAATGCCGGCTGCCTGCGCCCGATCGCCTTCGTGATTCCCGATACGACGATGCTCGCCGCGAAGGCGCCCCGTCCGGTCGCCGGCTACACGGAGACGATCCTGCGCCTGATCGGGGTGGTCTTCGGCGCAATTGCGCAGGCCGATCCGGCGCGGGCGACCGCGGCGCCGTTCGGAACCATCAATGCGCTCTCGCTCGCAGGTCACCGGGCCGACGGCTCGCGCTGGGTGATGTTCTCGTTCTTCGGCGGCGGCCTCGGCGGCAATCCGGAATCGGACGGGCTCAGCCACGCCAACAACCCGATCTCGATGGCGACGATCCCGCCCGCGGAGATCCTCGAAGCCGCCTATCCGGTCCTGTTCACGCAGTGGGCTCTGCGGCCCGACTCGGCCGGCGCCGGGACCCATCGCGGCGGACTGGGAGCCGTGTACGAGATCGAAGCGCTGGCCGACGCCGAGGTCGCGCTCCTCGGCGAGCGCGGCAAGTACCCGCCCTTCGGGGTTGCCGGCGGCGCAGCGGGCGCGCTGAACCGGTTCTCGTGGGGGCCGCGGGGCGTCGGGAACACGCCGCCGCTTGCCTCCAAGGTCGCCGACGTGAGGATCCGCGCCGGCGAGCGCGTCCGTCTCGATACGCCGGGCGGCGGCGGCTGGGGCGAGCCTCGCGATCGCGACCGCGACCGCGTGGCGCGAGACGTGAGGCTCGGCTATGTCGGCGCGGTCGCCGCGCGGGAGGTGTATGAGGTCGTGCTCGCGGCTGACGACTGCGCCGGCGAGCAGCCGACCGCCTTGCGTGATCGGAACGACGCGTGAGGGAGCCGACGACGGTCGTCGGCGTCGACGTCGGCGGCACCTTCACCGACTTCTTCAGCTTCGACGAAAGCGGCAAGCGCTTCGCCACCGCCAAGGTGCCGTCGCATCGCGGCGACGAGGCGCGCGGGTTCCTGGAAGGGCTCGGCACCGCTCGAGAGATCTCGGCGCTCGCCTCGATCGTGCACGGCACGACGGTCGGCACCAATGCGCTCCTCGAGCGCAAGGGCGCCCGCATCGGCCTGATCACAACGAGGGGTTTTCGCGACGTCATCGAGATGCGCCGGCGCGACCGGCGCAACACCTGGGGCCTGTGGGGCGATTTCACCCCGGTCGTGGATCGCGACCTGAGACTCGAGGTCGGCGAGCGCACCCTGGCGAGCGGCGAGATCCGCGCCGAGGTTGATCCGGAGGAGGTGCGGGCCGCGGCGAGGACGCTCCTCGCCAAGGGCGCCGAAGCGCTGGCAATCGTGTTCATCCACGCCTACGCGAACCCGTCGAACGAGCTTGCGGCGCTCGCTGCCGCAACCTCGGTCTGGCCGAACGAGAACCTGTCCTGCTCATCCCAGATCCTGCCCGAGATACGGGAGTTCGAGCGCACGTCGACGACGGTGCTCAACGCCTACCTCCAGCCGGTGGTCGGGAGCTACCTGGCGAGGCTCTCCGAGGCGCTGGCGCAGGCTAAGTTTCGCGGCAGCTTCCACGTCGTGCAGTCGAACGGCGGCGTGATGTCGACCGCCACCGCACGGCGCTTGCCGGTGCGGACGGCGCTGTCGGGGCCGGCCGCCGGCGTCATCGCGGCGGCCGCCATCGCTCGCGCCGCCGGCTTCCCGAACGTCGTGACCGCCGATCTCGGCGGCACCTCCTTCGACGTGTCGCTCGTGATCGACGGCGAAACCTCGCTTGCCGCCCAGACGACCATCGACTTCGGCCTCGTGATCCGCACCCCGCTGATCGAGATCACCACCATCGGGGCCGGCGGCGGCTCGATCGCGACCGTCGATGCCGGCGGCTTGCTTCAGGTCGGGCCGGAAAGCGCCGGCTCGGACCCTGGACCGGTCTGCTACGCCCAAGGCAACGAGCGCCCAACGCTGACCGATGCGAACCTGGTGCTCGGCCGGATCAATGCGGAGCGGCCGATCGGCAGCGCCGTGGCGAGGCTCGACCTCGACGCGGCAAGACGCGCGATCGAGCTCCATGTCGCGCGCCCGCTCGGCCTCGACCCGATGACGGCCGCCGAGGCGATCGTCCGGGTTGCGAACGCCAGGATGGCGGGCGCCATCCGCCTCGTCTCGATCGAGCGCGGCCACGATCCGGCACGGTTCGCGGCCGTACCCTTCGGCGGCGGCGGAGCTCTCCATGCAGGGGCCTTGATCAAGGACGTCGGTCTGAGAGCCGCGATCGTGCCGCGCTATCCCGGCGTGACGTCGGCGCTCGGCTGCGTCATTGCCGACATCCGCCACGATCAGGTGCAGACCCTGAACCTGATGCTCGACGGCCTCGACGTAACCAGGCTCGCCGCCCGGATGGCAGCCGAGGCCGTTGCGGCGCTCGCCGTGGTCGAGGCGGCCGGGCTGCCGATCGAGCGGATCGAAACCGTGTTCGAGCTCGACATGCATTATGTCGGACAGACCCACACGGTGGCGGTGCCGCTGCCGACGCAGCTGCGGGACGGGGCCGTCGCGCTCGCCCCCGAGATGGTGCGATCCGCTTTCGAGCGCACCTACCAGACCTCGTTCAGCCGCCTTCTGCCCGGCATTCCGGTGAAGATCGTGAACCTGCGCACGGCGGCGATCGGCCGGCGCCCGCGATTCGATCTCTCCGCCCTGGCGCCCGACGAAGGGACTTCGCTTCGGGACGCGCGGCGCGGCACGCGCCAGGTGTGGTTCGACGGAGCCTGGCAGGAAGCCGCGATCTACGACCGGCTCGCGATGCCGTGTGGAACGACGATCCGCGGGCCTGCCGTTCTCGAGCAACCGGACGCCACGACGCTGATCGACCCCGATCTCGTCGCCCGCGTCGATCGGCTCGGCAACCTGATCGTGGAGCGAGCCGCATGAGCGCGCAGGCCACAATCGCGAGCACCGCCCTGCTCCTTCTGGATCTGCAGAACGACTTCCTGCATCCCGACGGCGCCTACGGCCGTGCCGGACAAACGGCGCCGGAGATCGCCGCGCTGCCGGCGCGGCTGCGGCCGCTCCTCGATCTCATGCGCTCCAGCGGCGGATGGATCGTGTCGACCCACTTCACGCTCGTTCCGGCAAAGGGCCGGCCGTTGATCTCGCCGCATCTCGCCACGCTGCGCCCGTTCCTGCGGAAGGGCGATTTCGAGCCCGGCGCCTGGGGCCACCGCCTCGTCGAGGAGCTCGGGCCGTCGGATGTCTCGGTCGAGAAGATCGCCTATTCGGCCTTCTACATGACGAGGCTCGAATGGGTCTTGCGCCGCTGCGACATCCGCCGCCTCCTTGTCGCCGGCATCGTGACGAACGGCGGCGTCGCCTCGACGGTCCGCGACGCCCACGTCCGGGATTTCGACGTCACCGCGCTGACCGACGGCTGTGCGGCCTTCTCGCCACCGGTTCACGACACGGCGATCGCGGCGCTTCGCCCGGTGTGCCGCCTCGCGACGGTTGCGGAAGCGATGGGCGAGATCCGGCAGGGATGAGCGTGCTCCCGGCTGAAGGAGTCGCTTTCGCGGCCGAAGCGCCGGTGGTGATCATCGGAGCCGGCGCCGCCGGACTGACCGCGGCGCTTGCCGTCCGCGCCGCCGGCCTCGAGGCGCTCGTGCTCGAACGAGACGCTGCGCCGGGCGGCTCGACGGCGCTCTCTGCCGGGCTGATCCCGGCTGCCGGCACGCGCTGGCAGCGCGCGGCGGGCGTC
>JAJKJG010000219.1 GCA_021154065.1 Methylobacterium sp. | reverse complement strand
CTGCACGAGCTTTACTTCGCAAGCCTCGGCGGCGACGGCCGGGCCGTCCCGGAGACGATGGCGGCGGCGATAGTGCGGGATTTCGGCTCCGTCGACCGCTGGCGCCGGGAGTTCGTGGCACTGGCCCAGAGTCTCGCCGGCGGCTCCGGATGGGTGCTTCTCAGCTACGTGCCGCGCGATCACCGCCTCGTCAACCATGCCGGATCGGATGACAGTCAGACCATTGCGGGCGGGATCCCCATCCTCGCGCTCGACATGTACGAGCATGCCTATCACCTGGAGTTCGGCGCCAACGCGACCGCCTACGTCGCGGCCTTCATGCGCAACATCGATTGGAGCGCCGTGACGGCGAGATACGACGACGCGGCGAAGGTCGCGCCGCCGCGGCCGCTCGAGCAGAAGCAGTTCGCCGACCTGCCGGCGGTGACCGTCGAGGACGTCAAGGCGATGCTCGCCTCCGGGACCCCGGTCCAGATCATCGACACGCGTCCGCGGCACTACAGCAGCCGGGCGCAGGAGATCATGGAGGGAGCGGTCTGGCGCGACCCCGAGCGCCTCGACGAATGGATCGGCGAGCTCTCGAAGAGCGCGCCCGTCGTCACCTTCTGCGTGTACGGATTCCACATCGGCTGCGAGACCGCCGCGACCTTGCGCAAGGCCGGTTTCGACGCCCGCTACATGGCCGGCGGCCACTTCGGGTGGAAAGCCGCCCAAGGCCCGACGCGGCTCTTCGACCCCGCGCTGCCCGTTGCCGGCGCGACGGCCGGGAATGGCCAGAGAGACGCCGCCGAGACCTAGGCGGCGGGCTGTGAGCGAGCTTCTGGTCCTGTCCCGGAGCGATCTTCGGGCGCTGATGCGCTTCGACGACTACGTCGAAGCCGTCGCGGAGGCCTTTCGCTTGCTCGCGCGGGGCGGCTGCCAATCGCCGGTCCCGACCGATATCCCGGTGCAGCACGGCACCTTCCACATCAAGGCCGGCGCGCTGCCGCGCGGAGCCGGCTACGTGGCGCTGAAGATCAACGGCAACTTCCCCTCGAATAAAGCCCGCCACGGGCTGCCGACGATCCAGGGCGCGGTCTACCTCGCGGACGCGAGCAACGGGCGCGCCTTGGCTTTGCTCGACTCGGCGGAGATCACGCTTCAGCGCACCGGCGCCGCGACCGCGGTCGCGGCCCGCTACCTCGCCCGCAAGGACGCGACGACAGCGACGATCTGCGGCTGCGGCGAGCAGGGCCGCATCCAGCTCACGGCGCTGCTGCATGTCCTCAGTCTTCGCACCGCCTTCGCCTGGGACGACGATGCGGAGGCGGCGCGCGCCTTCGCCCGCCGCATGAGCGCTGAAACAGGCATCGCGATTCACGCCGTCGACGATCTCGGCGCGGCGACCCGCGCCAGCGACGCTATCGTGACCTGCACGACGGCGCGCGAGCCTTTCCTCGGCCAGGAACACGTCCGTCCGGGCACCTTCGTCGCCGCCATCGGGGCCGACAGCCCGGCAAAGAGCGAGCTCAAGCCTGAGCTCATGGCGAACGCCACCGTGGTGGTCGACGTGCTCGAGCAGGCGTCGTTCATGGGGGATCTCCACCACGCCATTGCGGCCGGGGCGATGACGGCCGCAGACGTCCATGCGGAGCTCGGCGCCCTCGTGACGGGCGACAAGCCAGGGTGCCGGGAGTCTGAGGAAATCACGATCTTCGACAGCACCGGGACCGGCATTCAGGACGTCGCTGCCGCGTCGCGCGCCTATGAGCTGGCACGGGATCGCGGCGTCGGCCTAGCATGTGCATTGGAATAGGTACGGTGCCGAACGGCCTTGGCGATCGCTTCAACGCAAGGCGCGTTAACCGCGCCTGCCACCGCCCGACGTCCGCCGTGGCCAAGTCCGCCGCCGGCGTCTACGATGGGCCGGGAGCATCCCACCGGAGACCTGACATGCGCACCGCCCTCGCCCTCGTGCTTTTTGCGTTCATGAGCGCCACGCCCGCTTCGGCCCAGAAGCTCGACGTCGCGACGATCAAATGCGAGGACTTCGTCAAGAGCCCGAAGGATACGATCGGCAATCTCTTAATGTGGCTGAGCGGCTATTACACCAGCGAGGACGACGACGCGGTGATCGATTTCGACAAGATGGCGACCGATGGGCAGAAGCTCGGCGCCTATTGCGCCCAGAACCCGACGATCAGCCTGTTGACCGCGGCCGAGAAGATCATGTCGAAGGAATAGCCCTCACGACGCCGACGGGCGGCGGCTTTCGATCAGCCGCCGGACCGCGGCGACGAGGGAACGCGGGGCGAGCCGGCGCAGGAGCGCGCCGGTCGCAGCCCTGAGCGTGCGCCAGCCGGCGCGGGCCCGCGCCAGGAAGGCGACGAGCGCCGGCCACCAGCCGGTGCGCTTCAGGTAGAGGTGCACGCGGTCGCGGATGCGGATGACGGCGTAGTACGCCTTCGCGAACCAGCCGATCGAGAGGAGCTTGTCGCGGCTGATCGCGAAGAGCCGCTCGGCGAGCCCGACGCCGACGACCTTGGCGACGACGAAGGCGGCCATGCCCTGGCCGACATGGCCGAGCCCGATGAGATAGAGCGCATAGAGCTTGATCGGCCAGATGACCGCCATCGGGATCAGGAACAGGGCGAGCGTCGGATAGGGCGGCAGGCCGGCGATGAGCGCCTCGAGGCGGCGGAAGGGCTTGAGCCCGGCAAGCCAGGCCGCCGCCGGCTTCACGATCGAGCGGAACAGGTCGTCGACGAGGACGAGGATCGTCGCGAGCACGACGAGCGGCAGCGTCAGGACCCGGCGCGCGAGGCTCGGGGGACGGGCCGGCGGGCTCGGGTTTGTGGCCGGGTCGAGGGTCATCGGCGTCGACCCTCGCCAGCGATGGCGGCTTTTGCGTGGTGCCGGCCGGAACGCACGCGCACCGGTGCCGTTGAGGCGGTGTGCCGCCGCATCGGCGGCGGTTCGGAGGACCATTCATGCCGGCGCGGGACGGTCAGGCGATCATCGAGGCGATCGCTGCGCTCGCCGAGGAGATCGCCCGCGCGAGCCCGGAGAGCGCCGACAAGGCGATGCGGATCCTCGATCTCCTCAAGGGGCTCGGCGAGGACCCGGACCTGCCGGCCATCGCGGACGCGATCGACGCCGGCACCGCCGGCAGCCTCTCGGACACCGAGGTCCGCAGCGCCTCGCTCGAGGTCGGGCGGGCGATCCGCGAGAAGCCCTAGCCTCACGCTGACTTGTCTGCGCGGCGCAGAACGGCGGCCAAGGAACCTCGGCTGTGGCGTAAACGTTCGTGCCTACGCAGCATCCGGGCGCAATCTCGGGAGGAAGCCAGGGGCAAGCCGCTGCACTGCCCGCATCCAGGAGTTCATGATGAAGAAAGTCCTGTTGCTTGCCTCGGCCGCGATGCTGCTCGCCGCCGCCCCAGCGTTCGCCCAGCAGTCGTCGACCGGCCAAAGCTCCGGCGGCCCGGCGGTGTCCCGCGGCGGACCGGGCAGCGGGCCGATGACGGCCGATCCCATGAAGCCGACGAAAAAGAAGGCGATGAAGAAGAAGTCGAAGAAGATGTAACGGCGCGCGGGCCGATCGCCCGCGCCCCTCGCCTGCCGAACACCCGCCGACCTCGTCGGCGGGTTTTTTGCGTTTGCGCGTCCGGCCGGCCCGCGGAACCGACTTTGGCTGAGCCGCATTGGTCCGAAACGAATCATCGGCAAGCGTTCGAGGAGGGAAGGATGGCGTCGCGCGGCATAGAGCGCAGTCGCGCCGAGAAGCAGGCGCTGAAGCAGCACACCAAGAAGGCCGAGCGGCAGCGTATTCAGGGCGAGGGGCACCGCCGGGATTTCGTCAACGAGATCGAGTTCAACCACGCCGCGGCCGGCGGCCATGCCGACGACCCGATCCCGACGCGCCCGAACTCCCGCAGCGCCCTCGCCGATCAGCGTCGCGGCGCCGAGAAGGGCACCGGCGTGATGTCGATCTCGAAGAAGATCGATGCCGCGATCAAGGTCGCGGGCGCCCGCCCGTCGCGGCATCATCGCGCCGATGCGGTCGCGCCATTGCCGGTGGGCCCCGAGACGGTCCTGCGGCGCGCGAAGTCGAACGCCGAGATCGCCGACAGCGTGCCGACGACCGCAAGACGCCGGCCGACGCCGCCCGCCGCCAAGGCCGACGGCGCCGGAGCGATCGAGCCTCGCACCATGGACAAGCGCACCGGCGGCGTCCGCCAACGCGTGCCGGCGCCGGGCAATGTCGTCGCGGTGCCGAAAGGCGAGCTGATCTCCGGCATTCCGGAATCGAAGAAGAGCGGCGTGCGCTCGACCGCCTCCAGCGGCGGCGCGAAGCCGCCGAAGCGTCCGGCCCGTGCGGGCAAGGGTCTCGGGGCTGCCCGTTCGAAGGGCGCCGACGCTGGTCTTGAGGATTAGGTCTTGCCGTAGGGCTCAGTCGGACGCGCTGCCGTCGATCGCTCCGGCGAGCGCCAGGAGCTCGCCCGCGAGCCTTCGCGCCGCAGCCGCGTCAAGCCGCAGCGACGGCTCGAGGGAGCCGCCGGAGCGGAGCTCGAGCAGGATGCCTTCCGGACCACGGTGGGAGACGGTCCAGGCGCCGCGGCCGCCGCTTCCCGGCTCGCGGTGGAGCGCGCTGAAAGCAGGAAAGCCGCGGCCTTGGCCCGGCGAGAGCCGCAGGGGCTGATATTGCATGGCGATTCCTCGGTGCCGCTCCGATGAGCGCGCCGAATAGCGCCACGATGTTTCCGGGCTGTTTCGTGCGGCTCATGGCCGGCCTCGGAACCGCCAAGCTCGGCCGCCGTTTCCCCTTCGTCCTCCCGAATCCACCAGGTGCAGCCATGGCCAAGAAGAAGGCGTCCAAGGGCAAGTCGGCGAAGATGCCGAAGAAGATCGGCGGCACGAAAGTGCCGAAGGAGGTGCGCAGCGCCGGCGACATGCTCGCCTCGCTCGTCACCTCGCCGATGGCCCGCGAACTCGTCGCCGACGCTCTGATCGCCGTCGCCGGAGTGCTGGCGGGCAACAAAGCCGTCGCCGGAGCCGGCGCTGAGGCCGCGTCCGGCGCCAAGGATATCGGCCAGACCGCGACCGGCGCCGTTGCCGAAGTCGTCGCCGGCGCGGCCCGCCGCATCCTGCCCTCGGCCATGACGGGCGAGAACGACGACCGGCAGGGCAAGCGCGCCGGAGAGGATGCCGCAATTCCGGGCAACGGCCGCAAGAAGCGCAAGGACACGCCGGACCAGCGCCGCGACCACTGACAATCCCACGGCGCCGGTCGAAAGGCCGGCTCCGCGGCGCCGTTTTCGCTGGCCGTCCGCCTCCCGGCCCCCGGAAGCATTCACCGTCTCGCCGGAAAATCGTCGCGTTGCGCCACGCGCGTTGTTAGACACGCCCGGACATCCGGGTGGAGCATGACCGCAGCCGCCGCGAACGACGCGTTGATCGCGCTCTTCGAGCGCGAGGGTTACGCGCGCCTCGAGCCGCCCGTGCTGCAGCCCGCCGACATCTTCATCGACCTCTCCGGCGAGGATATCCGGCGCCGGATGTTCGTGACGCAGGACGCGGCCGGCCGCGAGCTCTGCCTTCGCCCCGAATACACCATCCCGGTCTGCCGCTGGCATCTCGACCGCGTCGGCGCGGCGCCGGCGAGCTATAGCTATCTCGGCCCGGTGTTCCGGCTGCGCACCGGCGAGACCGGCGAGTTCCTGCATGCTGGTATCGAGTCGATCGGCCGCCGCGACGCTGCCGCGGCAGATGCCGAGGTCGTGGCGCTGGCGCTCGAGGGCCTCGCGGCCCTCGGCGCCCCTCCGCTCGCCGTGAAGCTTGGCGACATGGGCCTCCTCGAGACGCTCCTCGAGGCGCTCGCGGTCGGCGCGGCGGCGAAGCGCCGGGTCATGCGCGCCATCGTGTCCGGTCGCCGCCTCGAAGGCCTCGCCGAGCCCGCCGGACAGGGCATCGGCGAGCATGCCGGCCTCCTCGCCGCGATCGAGGGCCAGGCGCCGCAGGCGGCGCGGGCCTTCGTCGAGGACATCCTCGCCATCGCCGGGAT
>JAJKJG010000218.1 GCA_021154065.1 Methylobacterium sp. | reverse complement strand
TGGCGCATCGCCGGGCATAAGTGGTTCTTCTCGGTGCCGCACTCGGACGTCTTCATCGCGCTGGCGCGCACCGAGCGCGGCGTCTCCTGCTTCCTTGTGCCGGGCTGGCTGCCGGACGGCAGCCGCAACCGGATCATGATCCAGCGGCTCAAGGACAAGGCCGGCAACAGGTCGAATGCCTCCTCCGAGGTCGAATTTCGCGGCGCCTATGCCCGGCTCATCGGCGAGGAGGGCCACGGCATCCGCGAGGCGATCTCGATGGGCCACTTGACCCGGCTCGAATGCGCGCTCTCGTCCGCCGGCATCATGCGCCTCGCGGTGGCGCAAGCCGCGCATCATGCAAGCCACCGCCGCGCCTTCCAGAAGACGCTCATCGACCAGCCGATGATGACGAACGTGCTGGCCGACCTCCATCTCGAGGCGACGGCGGCGGCCTGGCTCGCCTTCCGGGTCGCGGCGGCGCTCGACGGCGAGGGCAACGCTGCCGAGCGGGCGCTCAACCGCATCGGCGCGCCGATCGCGAAGTACTGGATTTGCAAGCGCGTGGTGTCGGTCGTCTACGAGGCCCTCGAATGCCACGGCGGCAACGGCTTCATCGAGGATCACCTCATGGCGCGGCTCTACCGCGAGGCGCCGCTCAACGGCATCTGGGAGGGCTCGGGCAACGTCATGTGCCTCGACGTGCTGCGCTCGATGACGCGCGAGCCCGAGAGCGTGCCGGCGCTCCTCGCCGAGATCGCCGCCGCCAAGGGCCAGGACGCGCGGCTCGACGCCGCCATCCGAGACATCGAAACCGACCTCTCCGACCTTGCCCGTCATGAGGGCCAGGCCCGCCGCCTCGTCGAGCGCCTGGCGACGCTTTGGTGCGCGAGCCTCCTCGTCCGCCACGCCCCGCACGAGGTGGCGGACGCCTATATCGCAAGCCGCATCGAAGGCGCCTGGACCGGCGCCTACGGCACCCTGCCGCGGGGGATCGACACGGCGGCGATCGCCGCAATGGCGGTGCCGGTGCTCCAGTAGGGCTTCGAACGCCATGATCGCGCAGCTGCCGCTCACCTTTGTTGCGCTCGTCGGCGCGGCGGGCATGGCGCTGGCGCACCCGCTGGACGGTGCCTCCTCGCAGCCGATCGGGCCGATGGAGCTCGAGATCATCCAGTTCCGTCGGGCGATCGTCGACGCCGTGAAGGCGAAGGACGTCGCGCGCCTGCGGGAGATCTACGCCGACGGCTTCACCACACGCACGGCTCGGAAAAGGTCGATGGCAAGGACACGCGCATCGTCGCGGTGCTGGCGGGCGACCCGTCGATCGAAATGGCGCCGGCGGACGAGCTGAGCATCCGCGCCTTCGGCACACGGCGATCGTCGCCGGCCGCAGCCCGATCCTGAACGTCCGCGAACACCGCGACGACGACTTCCGCTGGATCGCCGTCTAGGTCCGCGTCGCCGGAGAATGGCGGCTCGCGGCGAGCCAGGCGACGCGGCTTGCGGCGAAGCCCTGAGCGCCGGGCCGCGCCGCTTCCGGTCCCGATCGTCGCCGGCAAGGCAAAGTCTTCTCATCTGCGCGAGCCAAAGTTGCTGCTCGCAACCTTCCTTTATTGGCGTTACGGTCGCTCTTGGTAATTGTGCAAGTCCTGGGTCCAGAGCCGATAAACATGGGGGGAGACGATGGTCGAGCGACAGTATCGAATTCATCCCTGCCGTTGGGGTCGCCCGCGTGGGAGATGCTGAGCGGAGCACGAATGACTTCTTCTTTGTCGGCCCCGAAGCTCCGGGCGTGCCGCCGAACTTCAACAGCCAATCCGGCAGCTTCAATTCCTTCAAGCTCGATGGGCGCGTCCGGCCGCAGGCGGCGCGGTTCCGCATCTTCGAATACGAGAAGGGCGCCGACGGCAAGTTCCATCCGAAAGGTGAGGTGGCGCTCGGCGACGGGCGCACGACAAAGATCACCTGGACGGTCCATCTCGCCAACAGGAACGCCAGCTTCTGCCAATCAGCGGGCAGGAGGGCGCCCTTGCCAGCCCCTTGTTCGCGAAATACTCCGCCAAGCAAATGCGCAACCCCGCCGTTGTCGGGGCGGACAACCGTCGGAGCACGCTTGACCTGGATCCGGGACCGCGCTCGATCGAAGGAGGCGCGGGGTCGCCGCAGAACTTCGCGATCAATCGTCCGCCGCTAGCCATAAGCACGCTCGGCGAGTTGCGGTCCGACAAGACCGGCCTGCTCGTCATTGGAGGCATGGGTCGCTCGGGCTTCGACCCTGCCATCCCACGAACGGACAAAGGCTTGGTCGGTGAAATCAAGGACTATGTGAACAACGACAGCTGGTTCGACGACGTCGCTGACGGGCCGGTCGAAGCCGAGATCGTCTCGACGGCGCACAGCAGCGAGCCGAAGGGGCATGGGTCCTGGTCGGGCCGCCCGACTTCGCCCCGTCGGTTCGGAGCTATCGCACGATGTACGACACCCACGTGGACTTGATCGTGCGCGAGATGGCACTCCCCACCGACGACGGGCTTTTCGCCGGTCCGCTTGCCGATATCGCGAGCATGAACGCGGCCTGGAAGGGCCACGGCACGATCGGGGATTTCCGCCCGTCGTTCGTGCGCCATATCTATCCGATCCTCTCGGCCATCGCACAGGTGGGGCGCTCGTACGACGGCCCCGACTTCAACTTCCATCATCCGTTTCTGGATCCGGCAGGCTACGGCGATCTCGGTGGCCCGAGCAGCGTCGAGGATACACGCAAGTTCATCTTCGCGGTCATCCGGGACCCCGGCACGCTGCTCAAGAAGAGCAACCCTATCGAACCGCTGATGATGCCGGCCATCCTGGGCGACTACTACGGCGAGGCGAATGGCCGTGGCGGCGAGAAAGACCCCGCCTATTTCCATTCGGTCTCGCAGGTTCAATATGCCCTCCTGCGGGCCTGGAGCGAAGGGAAGTTCGAGGCCGACTGGACCGGCGCCGCGCCGCCGCCGTCGACGAAGATCACGCCGGAAGGCCTCGATCGCGCCGCGCTGGAGAACGCGGTCGGAGGGCCCTTCTTCCCAGGCATCGAGGCGGGCTGGCTGTTCGCGCGAAAGGAGGCCTTTCGGGCGCCGTTCCGCGTCGCCAAGGGCAAGACGGTCGGGCGGGCCGCCGTCCCGGTCAAGCCGGGGCAGCCGCCGCAGAAGCGGGACATCGTCCTCGAGGCCGGCGCGTTCTCCCAGCAGATGGCGCAGCCGTGGCAGGCGGATTTCCTGATGTGCCGCTCCGAGGTTCCCTTCAAGGACGGACGCAAGATCGGCTGGTGGCCCGTGCAGCGCCCCGAAAAGGTGTTCCTATCCGCGACATCGGACAAGCGGCTGACCTGGGCTCGGCACAAAGACGGGAGCGGGTTCGACGAGCGCTATCTGGCCATGGTCGATGAATGGTCGACCTTGGGCTTCCTGGTGGGCGAGGACGACGCCTTGATCGAGGTGGACGGGCCTGCGCCGCTCGTCGGCTGAGGCCGGAGTGACGACCCGGTACGATCTTGCCATCGCAGGAGCGGGGCCGGCCGGCAGCGTGCCCGGCTACTCGCGGCTCGGGCGGGTCTGCGCGTCCTCGTTGCCGAGCGCTCGCATTTCGACGGGCCGAAGCCCGGAGAGACCGCGCCGCCCGAACTGCGGCCGTTGCTTGCCAGGGTCGGCCTCTCGCATGTCCTCGACGAGAGCACCCACACCGAAGCTCCGGCCGTGGTTTCGGTTTGGGGGAACGCGCAGCCTGCGGAGCGCCCGCACATTCTCTCGCCCTTTGGGAACGGATTTCACCTCGATCGGCGCGCGTTCGACGAGCGGCTGGCCCAGGCAGCCGGGCAGGCCGGAGCGAGGTGCGTCTCGCGACAAGCATTCGTTTTGAGCGAAGGCAGCGCGGCGGCTATGCAGTCTTCTCGCGGCGTGGGGAGCGCATGCAAGCCCGCTTTGCGGTTGTGGCGATAGGGCGCGGGGCGCGGTCGACCGGCCTGCCGAGCGCCCGCCGCTATCTCGATGACCACGTCGCGATCGTGGCGCGCTTCGGCCGGGTCGGGCATCCGGCCGAGACCCGCACCGTCATCGAAGCCGTGCCGGGGGGCTGGTTCTACATGGCCGCACTTCCGCGCGGCCGGATGGTCGCCGTGTTCATGACGCGCGCGGCGACTGCCCGAGGAGGCAGGGATTCACGCCGTCGCGTCTGGCTGGAGGCGATGTCGCACACGGCGTTGATCCGGTCTTCGCTGCCGGACCTCCATCTCATGGAGGCGCTGTCGGTGCACGATGCGCGCGCATCCTACGCACTCTGCCGCGCGGGCGACGATTGGTGCGCCGTTGGCGATGCGCGGTTCGCGCCCGATCCGTTGTCGGGCCTGGGCATCCTGTGGGCCATAGAGGATGGCGTCTGGACCGCGGAGGCGCTCTCGAGAGGAGCCGCCGGACTTTGCGCGGCAGCGGAGGAGCGCACTGCTCGCCAACTGACCGAATATCGCGCCGGGCATGCTCTCGCTTATGGGACGGAGCGTCGTTTCCCGGACGATCCCTATTGGGTTCACGTCTCCCGGGCCGCGGCCTTGAACGGAGAAGAGGCTGTCGCCAAAGCTTTCGGGTGACGATGCTGCGCCTCGAATGGGAGAGCGGATGAACGACTCCATCGGCCCGCACATTCTCGTCACGGCCCTGCCGCGGCCCTCAGATCAACCGCAGCCCCTTGAGGCTGGCGTGGCCGTCGCGGCCAACGATGATGTGGTCGTGGATGACGATGCCGAGCGGCTTTGCGACCTCGGCGATCTCCTTCGTCATCTTGACGTCGGCGGCCGACGGCGAGGGGTCGCCGGAGGGGTGGTTGTGGACGAGGATGAGGGCGCTCGCCGAGAGCTCGAGCGCCCGCTTCACCACCTCGCGCGGGTAGACCGGCGTATGGTCGACGGTTCCGGACTGCTGCACCTCGTCGGCGATGAGGGCGTTGCGCTTGTCGAGGAACAGGAGCCGGAACTGCTCCTTCTCCGAGAACGCCATCGCGGCGCGGCAATAGTCGATGACGGCGCTCCACGACGCCAGCACCGGCCGCTTCGTCACGGCGCCCCTGGCGAGGCGGCGGGCCGCGGCCTCGACGACCTTGAGGTCGGTGACGACGCTCTCGCCGACGCCGTCGATCTCCATCAGCCGCGCCGGCGGGGCGGCGAGCGTCTCGGCGAAGGTGCCGAAGCGGCGGATCAGCTCCTTCGCGATCGGCTTCACGTCGCGGCGCGGGATCGAGCGGAACAGCACGATCTCCAGGAGCTCGTAATCCGGCAGGGCGTCGCCGCCGGCCTCCGAGAAGCGCGCCCGCAGCCGGTCGCGGTGGCCGTGGTAGTGGGGATCGTCGCGACGATGATGGGCCGAATCCGCCGCGTCATCGGGACGATGATGATGCGCGTCATCCGGACGGTGATGCGCATCATCCCGAGGCTGATGGGCATCGTCCCCTTGCCGCGCCATACGCCTCATCGCCCCGCCGAGATCCCCAGCATGGAACGGAAACGCAACCGGTTTCAACCCGGGATATGATATGGCGGCTTGTCGTAGCCCTTCGGCGACAGGGTGAAGATCTCGACGCCGCTCTCGGTGACGCCGACGCTATGCTCGAACTGCGCCGACAGCGAGCGGTCGCGGGTCACGGCGGTCCAGCCGTCGGACAGGACCTTCACCTGCGGCCGCCCGAGATTGATCATCGGCTCGACCGTGAACAGCATGCCGGGCCGCAACGGGACGTTGTAGGACGGCTCGACGTAATGCAGGATCGTCGGCGCGTCGTGGAAGACGCGGCCGAGCCCGTGGCCGCAGAAGTCGCGCACCACCGAGCAGCGCTCGCTTTCCGCGAAGCTCTGGATCGCGGCGCCGATGTCGTTCGTCGCGGCGCCGGGGCGGATCACCGAAATGCCGCGCAGGAGCGCCTCGTAGGTGATGTCGCACAGGCGCGAGGCGCGGCGCGGCACCTCGCCGACGAAGAACATGCGGCTCGAATCGCCGTGCCAGCCGTCGAGGATCACCGTGTAGTCGATGTTGAGGATGTCGCCTTCGCGTAAGGGCTTGTCGTTCGGGATGCCGTGGCAGACGACGTGGTTGATCGAGGTGCAGATCGACTTCGTGTAGCCGCGGTAGAACAGCGTCGCCGGGTAGGCGCCGTGGTCCATGGCGAACTCGAAGGCGAGGCGGTCGAGGAACTCGCTCGTGACGCCAGGCCGCAGGTTCTCGACGAGGAGATCGAGCCCCTCGGCGACGAGCCGGCCCGCCCGGCGCATCGCCGCAAAGGCCTCCGGCCCGTGCAGCGGCGCCTCGGCGCGACGCTGGGTCTGGAGCTGCGCGGTGTCCTGCTGGTTCATCGGGCTCGGATGCGGGGCGTTGAGGAGACGACGGCGGCGAATGTAGGCATGGCGGCGCGGCACGCAAGCCGCGCCGACGCCCGGTAGTGAATCAGTTTGAAATCTGAGCCGTTGCGCGCGGCTTGTACGGTCCGCGCTTCGTCGGCTTCGCGCCAGCGGCTTCGACCAAGTTCGCGATATCCTCGACCGATCACAGCTTGTCAGATAGCCCAGCGGCCATCGCGGGGGAAAGCCAGTGCGCCCGATGAAGCTTCACGTAGTTGTACCAGACGGTGTAGAGCGCGACCATGTGAACGTGGTTCTCGAATTTCTTTGAGAAGGCGTTCGTCAGCCGAGTGAAGCGGCGCATCTGCATCGCATCGTGAGGTTCTGTCTTTCCACGTAGGACATGCTGACGTGCGCCGGATCGGGCGAGCCCTCAACGTGATGCTTCTCGCAGCCAATGCACTGTGCGGGGCTGTAGCGCCCCTTAGCGCTCTCAGGAACCCCGCCATAGACCTTGTGCAAGATCGCGTAGTCGATATCGCCGCCGAACGCGCCCTCGACCGCCTCTAGATGGGCGCGGTGCTCTCAGCCGCGACCTCGGCACGTCGTACAAGTCCTCGTTCGTGTTGAGCCACAAGCTCCGCGAGGCGATGGCCGAAGAGATGCGCGGTCGCGTCGTTGGCGGCGAGGGCAAGGTTGCCGAGGTGGATGCCGCGTATTTCGGCGGTTACATCAAGCCCGCTAATCTCGCCTCAGAGCGCGTTGATCGCCGCCTCTCCCGCTACCAGACAGGCAAGCGCCGCGCCGTCGTGATCGTTCGCGAGCGCGGCGGGAACAGCGTGCCGGCAGTGTTCCCGAATGAGGCGAGCGCCCTGTCGTTTATCGTCGCCAAGGGCACCGTTCCGCAAGCCGACGACTCGACCGCGTGGGATGCCCTGCACGCTCGCTTTGAAATGAAGCGCATCAATCACCAAGAGGCATACAGCCTGAACGGCGCCTGCACGAATGCAGCCGAAGAGCTCTTCTCGCGGATGCACCGGGCTGAGGTCGGTCACCACCACCACATCTCAGGCGACTACCTTCTCCGGTACGCCCAAGAGAGTACGTGGCGGGAGGACAACCGCCGCGTTCCCAACGGCGAGCAGGTTAGCCGCCTCGCGGGGTTGGCCCTACGTAGGGACCCGAGCGTCGATTTCAGCGGTTATTGGCAGAGGTCAGCGTGACGCTCAAAGGCTGCCAGATTGCATCCGCTCTTGAAGCGGAGTGAGCTTCGCATTGGGGTCATCGGCGTGCTTTTTCTTGTGCTCGTGGAAAGCCTTTTGTGCGGCCTCCGTCGCTGCCGATGGAGACCCGCGCGTTACCTGTCTCCGCTTCTGCGTAGACTCGCGAGCTTCGAATCCGAAGAGTCGGCGCCCCGCTCGCACCAAGGTGTCCGTGACCATCGCCTCTACCTCCGCCCCAAACCTCAACCATAAGCCGTCGAGTCGCTGTGCGCCAGCGCATACCTCAGGAGCCACCTATGCCGGTGCCGGCGACCTCGTTCAGTCCTACAACGACCAAGTCGGCGTCGAGGTTCACGTATGTGACTATAAACCGCGAGCCAGCTCGAAATAGGATTTCTTCCTCAGACGGTCTATGGGCATATAGCCCTAGAACTCGGCCATTCTGTGAAAAAATAGTTAACAGCACGTTGCCTTCAAGGCCTTGCCGATCAAGCGAGACGAGCTGGTGAACGCCAACCAGACAAGTTCCCGTCCGGTGTCGTAGGCTTCGATGAAGTGATCTGCGATCCGATTGATGTCCGGGAAGCGCACTCCGCGGAATACCTCGGCGCTATGCCGCGGCAGCTTTTCGAGCGTCTCATTGAGCAGCGCGGCGAAGAATCGGTAGTCGTCGAGCGGACTGCCGCTACGTAGCTCCTGGTTGATCGAGACATACCATCGCTGATCGGTGTTCGAGTAAACCCAAACGGCCATTCGCTCCATATCGGAAAGGCCATGGGGATTTTCGTGGGATAGGGCCTCCGCCAAGCTGCGGTTAAACAGCGCCGCATCCCCTCCCATCAAACGAACGAGCATGGCCGCGCAGGCCGCTTCGTCCGTAATCGGGAATCCTGACAGCAAACGGAGACCCCCATCCCTCTAGGTTGCAGCATACGGTGGCGTCTCGCCCAAGAGCAACCCGGTTGGGTAACGAAACACAGGTTTTGATGCTTCGGCACGCTAGGCACCGTTCAGTGCCCACCTCGCGTCTTGCCGATCGCCCTCCTTGGTAACGAGCCCTCGCGTGTCCCGAAGGTAGCGCAGGTTCGCCCGCACGCGGTTCGTCATGCCTTTCGCGGCTTCCGGCCCGTAGCCGAGTTCGGCGACGATAGACGCGACCACCTCAGCCGTGGTCATGGCCCGTTCCCCGCGCCGCAGAGCGCCAAGAATGAGCCGGTTGAGCTTCCCCGCCCCGAAGAGCTTGACGCGCTTGTAGGGCCGCTTGCCGGGGATTTTGGTAGGTTCAGCGTCGGGATCGAACAGCCTGAGGGTCGCGTCCACATGAACCAGGCTGGCGCGTAGGTCGCGAAGCCGGCGCTCAATCGAGGTGATCTCTCCCGACATCTCAGCCCGGCGCTCTCTCAGAGCGGCAAGGGCGTACTTGTTCCCGAGTTCGTTCATGGCCCTTAACCCACGATAATCCTGTTCACAGCGGGCTCCGGGACCGTTCGTGATCCGGTCCTTCCCGCTGTCCCAAAAGATCAAGTGGGGTTAGGCTTGGCCGAGCGCTTGTGGCGTTTGCGCCCTAATACCGCTAACCTCGCGGCGCTTGGACAATCCTGAACTCATCTATCTGTCGGTTCTGGGCACTGACATATTTGTCAGCCGCTTCGATGAGGGTGTGAACCGCGTTATGATCGTATGCTCCAGTCTGCTGATTTAGCTCTAGATCGGTCTCGAGCACCAACACCATGTTCCACGGCGCGTTGAATTTGCCTTCGTGCGCGATCGTAACCCTTTTCGCATTCGGATGGCCAATATCGATCATCGTGCTCGTTTCCCCGCCGTGCCCTCGGATCATACAGGAACGGCCCGTAATTGGCGACCGGGCTCAGCGCAAATTTCAAACTGATGCACTACCCGACCGCCATGGCTAGGCGGCGCGGACCTCGGCGGCAAATCGCGCCACCCGGCTCTGGAACACCTCGGCCTGGCCGGCGATGTCGGCTGCCGCTTTCGTCAGCGACTCGGCGGCGCCGCTGGTCTGCCGCGCCAGCGCCTCGATGCCGTCGAGCGCGGTCCGCACGTCCGCTGCCCCGGCCGCGGCGAGATCGACGCTGCCGGCGATCTCGTGCGCCGCCGAGGCCTGCTGCTCGACGGATCCGGCGATCTGGCGCGCGAGCGAATCGACGGTTGCGATGGCGCCCATGATGGCGCGCAGGGCCGAGACCGA
This sequence comes from Methylobacterium sp., assembly GCA_021154065.1. The sequence continues at coordinate 2,159 of JAJKJG010000218.1, read as the reverse complement.
GCGCGCCGTCGTGTCCTGCATGGCGCTGATCTTGGCGCCGATGTCGGCGGCGGCCTTCGCGGTCTGGGTCGCGAGCGCCTTCACCTCCTGGGCGACGATCGAGAAGCCGCGTCCCGCCTCGCCGGCGCGGGCGGCCTCGATCGTCGCGTTCAAGGCGAGGAGATTGGTCTGCGCCGCGACCCCGGTGATGAGGCCGATCACGTCGCCGATCTCGTTGCCGAGCCGGCCGAGATCCGCGACCGTCTGGTTCGCCGCCTCGGCTTCACCGACCGCGCGGCTCGCGAGCTCGGAGGATTGGCTCGCGCTGGCGCCGATCGCCGCGATCGTCTCGGCGAGCTCGCCGCCGGCCGCGGCGACGGCCGAGACGGTCTGGCTCGTCTGTCCGGACGCCTGCGCGGCGGCCGTGGTCCGCTGCTCGGCCTGAACCGCGACCGCGCCGAGCTCGTCGGCATTGCCCCGCAGCGCCGTCGCCGCGTCCTGCAGAAGGCGCACCGCGTCGCCGATCTCGGCCTGGAAACGGTCGACCGCGGCGCCGACCGCGTTCGCCTGTGAGACCGTGTCGGACAGGTCCCGTTCACGCTCTGCGACGAGCCGGTGGAGGTCGCCGGCGAGACGCTCCGCGTCGGTGCCGTTGCGCCGGGCGGCCTCGAAGGCGGCGATGATCGCCCGGCCGATGAAGATCAGCATGGCGGTCTCGATGACGACGACGACCGCATGCACCGCGACCCGCTTCAGGTCGCTCGCGCCGGGATAGACCGCGTTCGGCAGGACGAGATCGAGCGTCAGGTGGTGCAGCGCCACGAGCCCGGCGGCAACGACGAGGACGCGCCAGTCGCAGAAGCCCGACAGCATGGCGAGCACGGCGAAATAGTAGAAGTGCATCTCCACTTGCCAGGGGTGGCCGGTGAAGGCGAACACGAGGAGCGAGGTCTGCCCGACGAGCGCCACCGCGAGCGCCATCGCGACCGCGCTCATCGGCCGCTTCAACAGGCTGAGGACCGCCGGAAGGAGCAGGCAGGCGGCGGCGGCAAGGAGAATCGGCCATGGATCCCGCCCGAGACCCCAGGAGATCAAGGCGAGCAGCGGCACGTGCAGGAAGGCGAGCGCAAAGAGCACCCGCGCGATCGTGGACCGGAAGACGTCGAGATCAGCCATGGCAGGGGTTCAGCGGGTGAGGAGGGCGGGCGAGCAGGCGGCGAGCACCTTGGGATCGAGGGCAAGAAGCGCGCCGGCGGCGAAGACCCGGTCGACATAGCCGCGGTCGGCGGGGCTCACGATGACGATCGAGGGCAGCACGCCTAGCCGGACTAGGCTTGCCCCGGCGGCGACCGCGCGGGCGATGGCCTCCCCGGGCTCGATCCAGGGCGCGAACACGACCGCGACCCCGGCGAGCGGATCGTCGGGCCTGAGCCCGGTCCGAAGCGCGAAGGCGGGGATCATGGTCGCAAACAGAAGGATCAGCGCGCCGTCGAGAAGCCGTGACCAGCGAAGGCGGGGGTGAGCAAGCATCGAAAGCCGCGGATCGTCTCGGGCGTACTTAGCTCGCTATCGCTAACTCTCCGTTAACCGGGCCGGCGCCCGGCTTGCCGCCGCCCGGCATCGATGCGATGACGCGACGGACTTAAGGCCGCGCCACAATGGCGGGCGACGAGAGGCGGAATGAACGAGCCGGCCCCCTTCGGCAGCTACAATCCCTCGGGCCTTGCCCGCTGGATCATCGAGCGGACGCAGAGCCTGCCGAATAGCTGGCTCGGCCGGCGGCTCTACGTCTTCCTGCGCCGGATCGCGACGCCGCTCCTGCGGCGCGACCCCCTCGACGTCGAGCGGCTCGGCGCCCGCATGCGGCTCTATCCGTACAACAACATCTGCGACAAGAAGGTGCTGTTCACGCCGCAGTTCTTCGATCCCGAGGAGATGGAGCTCCTGAAGGCGCGCGTCACCGACGGCTTCACCTTCGTCGACGTCGGCGCGAACATCGGCGCCTATTCGCTCTTCGTCGCGGCCCATGCCGGGCCGAAGGCCCGCATCCTGGCGATCGAGCCGCAGCCCGACGTCTTTGACCGCCTGACCTACAACATCCGCCAGAACCCGTTCGGCACCGTCAAGGCGGTCGCCTGCGCGGTCGCCGACAAGGCCGGCGACCTCACCATGTTCGTGGA
>JAJKJG010000217.1 GCA_021154065.1 Methylobacterium sp. | reverse complement strand
GGGCCGGCGCCGCCTTCGGCGCCGCGGCGGCCGGCGCGAGGCGGGCGGCGTCGCAGCTGTTGATCGTTGCGCAGGCCGCGACCTCGAGGCGGCAGCGGGCGACGATCGTCCGGCCGAGCACCTCGGCCGAGCTCGAGCCGTCTTCGAGCTCGATGAAGTTGCGGGTCAGGCAGCCGAGCAGCGCCGCCTTCGTCTGCCGGGCATCCGGCGCCGGCGCCGGCTCGCCGGGCGGCGCCCCCGCGAGCGAAGCGAGAAGCGCGAGGCTCCCGGCCGTCATCGGCGATGCGAACATGCCCGTCTCCGGACCTTTCCGACTCAAAATCAAACTTAGGCTGCCTTGCAGGCGTTACCAAGACGTGCGCGCCGGTTGATCCCGCAGTTCACAGGGGCCGACGGGTGCACCCGCCTCGCAACCGGAGCCGTGCCATGGTCGATGTCGTCGACAATCCCTCGCAACACCGGTTCGAGATGGCCGTCGGCGACGCGCTCGCGGTCGCCCACTACAAGACCGATGGCGGCCGCGTCGTCCTTCTCCACACCGAGGTGCCGGCAGAGCTTGCCGGCCAGGGCATCGGCTCGAAGCTCGCGCGCGGCGTCTTCGAGACGCTGCGGGGACGAGGCGCGCGCGTCGTCGCGAAATGCGAGTTCATGGCCGGCTACGCGGCGCGCCATCCCGAATACGCGGCGATGCTCGACGGCTGAGCGCATCCCCGGCCGAACGCGTGAATGACGGGGATAAGTCTCCGATCCGCCGCCGCTGCGGCTTCGCGCGACTGGCGGCCGGGCCGGCAGCTTCCTAGCCTTCCAAGGCTCGGCGGAAGATCGAGCCACAAGGGGGGCGGCATGCGCTGGGTTCAGGTTGAGGATGGTCTGTCGCTGCGCTTCCCGGCCCGCGACGCGGCGTTCCACGAGGGTGTCGAGCTCGGCATCCTGGCGGCGCTCCTGAACGCCGGCCACGGCCGCGTCACGCACATAATGTCGGCGGCCAATCTCGACCAGGCGCGCGCGCTTGGCGCCAAGATGGGCTACCGCCTGACGCTTGGCGGCAGCGAAGGCGAGATGATCGAGGTCGATTTCTGGACCGGCCCGGCGCGCCCGCGGCTCAGTCTCGTGCCCGCGCGCTGCAACGAAGGCGGGGGCGCCGTCGCCTGATTGCAATCCCGCGGCCGGTCAGCGCAGCAGTAGCACGCCGGCGAAGGCGAGCGCCACGACGGCGATAAAGGCGATGAAGCCGTAGAGCACGACACGCGGACCGCCCTGGGGCGCGTTCCCGCCGCCGCCGGCCGGACCGCCGCGCTCCTGCCGTCGCGCCATGGCGATCGCTTCCCGCGAGGGCGGAGCGCCGGCCGCCTCGTCTTCGGTCCCGAGCGGCGCGAGCGCCGGATCGAAGACGCCGACCTTATCGCCAGTGCGGCCGCTATCGATGTCGCCCTTGAGCTGCGCCGTCGTCGGCCGGCCGGACGCAGGGGGCGGGTCGATCGGCTTTGCCGAGCGGCTCGGCGGCAGGTCGTCACGGGTCGCCATGGTTGCGGGTCCCTTTCAGGCCACTCGGTAAGGCTTGGTCTCAGGAAGGGTTGCAGGGCCGGCGCAAAAAAGCCGCTGGCGCGGTGGTCGGCGTCGCCGAACATTGCCTGCCGGGCAACGAGCCCCTATGGCTCGCCCGCCTTTGCGTGCGAGCCCATGCAGTTCTTCTCCTCCGCCGGTGTGCGCATCGCCTATGCCGATTTCCCGGCCGCCGACCCGCGCGCCGACGCGGTGCTCCTGATCCACGGCTTCGCCTCGAACCACGTCGTCAACTGGGTCAACACGCTGTGGACGAAGACGCTCGGCCATGCCGGCTTTCGCGTCGTCGCGCTCGACAACCGCGGCCACGGTCAGAGCCAGAAGCTCTATGAGCCGGCGGCCTATCACACCGCGATCATGGCCGAGGATACGCGGGCGCTGCTCGACCATCTCGGGCTCGATCGGGCCGACGTCATGGGCTACTCGATGGGCGCAAGGATCGCCGCGTATCTCGCGCTCGCGCGCCCCGACCGCACCCGCTCGCTGATCATGGGCGGGCTCGGCATCCACCTCGTCGAGGGCGTCGGCCTGCCGCTCGGGATCGCCGACGCCATGGAGGCGCCCTCCGCCGACGCGCTCGCCGACCCGACGCAGCGCAGCTTCCGCCTGTTCGCCGAGCAGACCAAGAGCGACCTCAAGGCGCTCGCCGCCTGCATCCGGGGCTCGCGCCAAGTGATGTCGCGGGCGGAGGTCGGCGCGATCACAACGCCGGCGCTGATCGCCGTCGGCACCAAGGACGAGGTCGCGGGCGACCCGCAGGCGCTCGCCGACCTCATGCCGAACGCCCGCGCGCTCGACATCCCCGGCCGCGACCACAATCTCGCCGTCGGCGACAAGCTCCATAAGCAGGGCGTGCTGGCCTTCCTCGCCGAGCGGCCGTAGCTTAGCCGCGCCGCCGCGATCACGCGACGGCGGGGGCTCGCATGCGGATCATCGCCGCCCTTTTGGGCTTGTTCCTGCTCGCCGGCATGCCGGCATCGGCGCAGACGCCAGAGCCGCCGGCGCAGGTGCGCGAGCTGTTGAAGCTTCTGGGCGAGCCGGCGGTGCGCAGCTGGCTCGACGCGGAGCTGAAGAAGGCGCCGCCGAACGGTCAAGGCGCCGCCGAGGCCTCGTTTTCGCGCTTTGCGGCCGAGCGCCTGGCGCTGACGCGGGCGCGTCTCAACCGTCTCGGCGCCGCGGTCTCGCAGCTGCCGCAGGAGCTGCGGGACGCCAGCGCCGTTCTCGGTGGGGAACTCCAGAACCGCAGCCCGCTCGACATCCTCGTCCTCGTGCTCGGCTTCGGCCTTCTCGGCGCCGGGGCCGAGTGGGCGTTCAGGCGCGCGACGCACGCCGCGCGCCTGCGGGCCGAGCACGCGCCCTTCGACACCGTCGCTCACCGCCTGCGGGCGACGGCCGTCCGTTTCGGCTTCGGTCTTGCCGCCGTCGTGGTCTTCGCCGCCGGCAGCATCGGCGCTTTTCTGGCGTTCGACTGGCCGCCGGTCCTCAAGGCGATCGTGCTCGCCTACCTCATCGCGGCGCTCGCCTGGCGCGTGGCGCTCCTGGTGTCGCGGCTCCTGCTCGAGCCGCGCCTTGGCGCGGACGACGTCGCGCGCTACCGCCTCGTGCCGATGCCGGAGCAGACAGCCTCGTTCTGGCATCTGCGCATCGGCGCCTTCGCCGCCTGGTTTGCGTTCGGCTGGGCGAGCTGCGACGCGCTCGCCGCGCTCGGCTTCTCCGATGATGTGCAGAGCCTCGTCGCCTTCACGCTTGGCCTCGGGCTCCTCCTCATCACGATCGAGGCGCTCTGGCGCCGGCCACGGCTCGCGGCCGCTTCGACGAGCCAAGCCGGGCATCGCCGGCGCGAGGCGCTCGACTGGCTTCTGACTGTCTACCTCATCCTGATCTGGCTGATGTGGGTGCTGGGTCTCTGGGGGTTTTTCGGGGTGGCGGTCGTCGCCCTCGTGCTGCCGCTCGCCTTCTCGGTCATGAACCGCGCCGCTTCGCATCTCCTCGCCCCCCCGGGCGGGGACGGGGACGCGGCGCCGGCGCGCTCCGCGAGCCTTGCGACCGTCTATGTCGAGCGCGGCTTGCGCGCCGTCCTGATCCTCGCGGCGGCGCTGTTCCTCGCCCGCTTTTGGGAGATCGACGTCGTGCAGTTCGCCGGCCGCGATACTCTCATGACGCGGCTCGTGCGCGGCGCGCTCAGCGCCGTCGTGATCTTCCTCGTCGCCGATCTTCTGTGGCAGATCCTGAAGACGCTTATCGATCGCCGGCTCGCGGCGGCGCAAGGCGCGGCCGGCCTCGACGACGAAGCCGCCGCCCGCGAGGCGCGCCTGCGCACGCTGCTACCGACCTTCCGCAACTTCGCCTTCGTGGCCCTGGCAGTCGTCGCGGTGATGATGGCGCTGTCCGCGGTCGGGATCGAGATCGGGCCACTGATCGCCGGCGCCGGCGTCATCGGCGTCGCGATCGGCTTCGGCTCGCAGACGCTCGTGCGCGACGTGATCAGCGGCGTCTTCTATCTCCTCGACGATGCCTTCCGGGTTGGCGAGTACATCCAGAGCGGTAATTATAGGGGCACCGTCGAGTCGTTCAGCCTGCGCTCGGTGAAGCTCCGCCATCATCGCGGGCCGGTCTACACCGTGCCCTTCGGGCAGCTCGGCGCGGTGCAGAACATGAGCCGCGACTGGGTCATCGACAAGATGACGATCGGCGTCAGCTACGATTCGGACATCGAGAAGGCGAAGAAGCTCGTCAAGGAGATCGGCAAGGAGCTTGCCGCCGATCCCGAATTCGCGCCGCACGTCATCGAGCCCTTGAAGATGCAGGGAGTCGAGCAGTTCGGCGACTACGCGATCCAGCTCCGCCTCAAGATGATGACGAAGCCGAACGAGCAGTTCGTCATGCGCCGCCGCGCGCTGGCGATGATCAAGAAAGCCTTCGACGAGAACGGCATCCGCTTCGCTTTTCCGACCGTGCAGGTCGGAGGCGGGGATGCCGCGGCGGCAGCCGCCGCGGTGCCGGTCCTCGCGGCCGGAAAAGCCTCGATCGCAGCCGAGGCAAAGGCCTGACGGTGGAGAGCCTGAAAGCCGTTGTCGGTGCCGCGCTCGGCCTGGAGCTCGAGGCAAAGGACCTCGGCGCCGTCCACATGGTGCTGCGCGCGGTCATCGTCTTTGCCGTGATGGTCGTGTTCGTGCGCCTCGCCAAGAAGCGCTTCATGAGCCACGCGACCGCCTTCGACGTGATCCTCGGCATCATGCTCGGCGCGGTCGTGAGCCGCGCCATCACCGGCAACGCGCCGTTCTGGCCGGCGCTCGCGGCCGGCGCGGCGCTGATCGCGATGCACTGGGTGTTCTCGTTCGGCGCTTCGCGTTCGCACGGTTTCGGCAATCTCGTGAAGGGCCGGCCGCGCGTCCTCGTCCGCGACGGCAAGCCCGACCGCGACGCCATGCGCGGCGCCCACATCACCGAGCACGACCTTGACGAGGATCTGCGCACCGAAGGGCTCGACCGGACCGAGACGGTGAAGGAGGCCCGCCTCGAACGCAGCGGCAAGGTCAGCGTCGTCAAGCGCGGCGAGGCGAGGGTGGTCGAGGTGAGGGTCGAGGACGGGGTCCAGGTGGTGCGGGTCGAGGTGATGTGAGG
>JAJKJG010000216.1 GCA_021154065.1 Methylobacterium sp. | reverse complement strand
GGGCCGATCCGCGAGGCGATCGAATCGGCGACCCGCTCCGACAGGCCCTCGAAGGTGAGGGGCGCAGCGCTCAGGCGCAAATAAAGAAGCCCGGCGGCCAGCCCGAGCGCCGCCGCAAGTCCGAGCTTGACATAGAGCGTGCCGCGGAGGATGCGGCCGAGCCGCGACCGCCGGCCTCCCCGCCGGATGCGGCGCAGAATGGTGCTCGGGAGATACTTCATTCAGGGGCCGATCGCAGCCGGACGCAAGGGCATCATAGTCCAACCGCCTGGCGGAAATCTTACCCTTCGGCTGCGAAACCTCGCGACAGGGTTTCCCGGGCGCCGCCCATGGCTTCTAAGTATATGAAAATCCGTCGAAAGGAAGGCAGCATGCCACTCCAGCCCGGCGATCCGGCGCCCCATTTCACCCTCTCGGCGACTGCCGGGGAGACCGTCAGCCTCGAGGCTCTCAAAGGGCGCAAGGTCGTGCTGTATTTCTATCCCAAGGACGACACCAGCGGCTGCACGCTCGAGGCGCAGAGCTTCAACGCCCTCCGCGGCGCCTTCGCGGACGCCGGCACGGAGGTGATCGGCGTCTCCCCGGACAGCCTCAAGAGCCACGACAAGTTCCGCGCCAAATACGGGCTCGACCTGACCCTCGCCTCGGACGAGGCGAAGGACATGCTTCAGGCCTACGGCGTCTGGGCCGAGAAGAGCATGTACGGTCGCAAATACATGGGCGTCGAGCGCACGACCGTCCTCATGGACCGAGCCGGGAGGGTCGCGCAGGTCTGGTCGAAGGTGAAGGTGCCCGGCCACGCCGAGGCGGTGCTCGAGGCCGCCCGGACGCTGTGAGGCAGGTGCAACCGGGGGTGTTTTCCGCTTCCTTAACCCTAACGATGTCTCATCGCGTCGCCTTTTGCGGATGTGCGACGTGCCCCAGCCCTCCTCCCGCCGAGCCTTCGGATCGCGTGACCGGGCGACGGCGAGTGAGCACCTCGTTGCGGTCCGGCGCGGCCGGCTGATCGCCGCCGGAATCGGCGCTGCGCTCCTCGCCGTCTGGGCGGCGGGCGCGACCTGGTGCCTCTTCGCGAGCGACACGCTCTCGGCCGGGCTCCTCGCCCGCCAGTCCGCCATCCAATACGCCTATGAGGACCGCATCGGCGACCTCCGCACCCGGCTCGACCGGGTGAGCACGCAGAAGCTCGTGGAGCAGGAAAGCCTCAACGCCCGGCTTCACGAGCTCGCCGCCCGGCAGCTCAAGATCGAGGCCCGCCAGGCGGTCGTGAACCGGCTCGCGGCGCAGGCCGGCGCGACCGCCATCGGCGCCGGCTCCGCGGCCGCCGACGATCTCAGTGCCGCCGACGATCTCGCGCCGGTGATCACGCTCGCGCCGCGCCCGGCAAAGCCGCTCCCGGTGCCGGATCTGCTCGAGCTGCGCCGGGGCGGCGACCCTGCCGAGCCAGTCCGCGACCGGCCGGCGCGCGCGCCGCAGGACCGCCTCTCGCAGCTCGACCGCTCGATCAAGCTCGTCGAGGCGGCGCAGCTGCGCTCGATCGAGGCGCTGCGGCGGCGCTCGGACGGCCTCGCCTTGGGCCTGCGCACGGCGATCGCCGCGACCGGCCTCGAGCCGGAGCGGCTTGAGCCGCGGGGCGCGCGCGGCGGCGTCGGCGGCCCCTTCGTGCCGCTGCCCTCAGGTTCGGAGGCGGACGGCTTCGAGCTCGCCGCCGCGCAGGCGCAGAACAGCCTGATGCAGCTCACGCGCCTTCGGCAGGCGAGCGCCGCCCTGCCGCTTGCCCGCCCGACAAGCGCCGAGGCCGATCTGACGAGCGGCTTCGGCATGCGCATCGATCCCTTCACCCGCGGCCCGGCGATGCACACCGGGCTCGACTTCAAGGCCGAGTACGGCGCCGACGCGCGGGCGACCGCCGCCGGCACGGTCGCGGCGGCCGAATATTCCGGCGGCTACGGCCGCATGGTCGAGATCGACCACGGCAACGGCCTGTCGACCCGCTACGCCCACCTCTCCTCGATCAGGGTCGTGGCCGGCCAGAAGGTTGCGGCCGGCGCGCTCGTCGGCCACGTCGGCTCGACCGGCCGCTCGACCGGCGCCCATCTCCATTACGAGACCCGCATCGACGGCGTGCCCGTCGACCCGCGGCGCTTCCTGCGCGCGGGGGCGAGACTTCGCGGCGCGACGGTCGCGGCGCTGCCGTAAGCGAGCGCGGTGAGGTATACGGGCGGCAGCCGACTGCTCTAAGCTTGAGCCGTCGCAGCTTCGCCCCGGAGCCATCCATGTCGGCAACCGTCGCCCGAACCGCCTTCTCCGACTGTCCGTGCTGCATGCCCCGGCGCGGGTTCTTGGCCGCCGCCGTGATAGCGGGGGCGACGTCGTTCGCGGCAACCGCGGCCGAGGCGCAGGCGCCGTCGGCTCAAGCGCCGGCCGCTTCTCCCCAGCCCGCCGCCGGCGGCGGTGGAGCGGGCGGTGTCATCGTCGACTGTCACGGCCATTACACGACCGAGCCGAAGGAGCTTCTCGACTGGCGCAAGCGCCAGATCGACGCCCTCAAGGACCCGTCGCAGACGCCGTCGCGGGCGTCCTTGAAGATCTCGGACGACCAGCTCCGCGAGAGCGTCGAGGGCGCGCAGCTCAAGCTCCAGCGCGAGCGCGGCACGAACGTCACGATCTTCTCGCCGCGGGCCGGCGGCATGGCCCACCACATCGGTACCGCCGACACCAGCCGCGAGTGGTCGATGCTCTGCAACGACACCATCCACCGCCTCACGCAGCTCTACCCGAAGAACTTCATCGGCGTCTGCCAGCTGCCGCAATCGCCGGGCGTCTCGCCGGCGAACTGCCGCGACGAGCTCGAGCGCTGCGTCAAGGAGCTCGGCTTCGTCGGCTGCAATCTCAACCCGGACCCGTCCGGCGGCTTCTGGACCGACCCGCCGCTCACCGACCGCTTCTGGTATCCGATCTACGAGAAGATGGTCGAGCTCGACGTGCCGGCGATGATCCATGTCAGCGCCTCGGCGAACCGCAACTTCCACGCCACCGGGGCGCATTACATCAACGGCGACACCACCGCCTTCATGCAGTTTATCACCGGCGACCTGTTCAAGGACTTCCCGACGATCCGCTTCATCATCCCGCATGGCGGCGGTGCGGTGCCCTACCACTGGGGCCGCTACCGCGGCCTGGCGCAGGACCTGAATCGCCCTCCCCTCCCCGAGCTTCTGCGTAACGTCTTTTTCGACACCTGCGTCTACCACCAGGCGGGCATCGACCTTCTGACCAAGGTGGTGCCGGTCGAGAACATCCTCTTCGCCTCGGAGATGGTCGGCGCCGTGCGCGGCATCGACCCCGAGACCGGCCGCCACTACGACGACACCAAGCGCTTCATCGACGCCGCCCCGAACCTGAGCGAGGCCGACCGGCGCAAGATCTACGAGGGCAACGCGCGGCGGGTGTATCCGCGGTTAGCGGCGAAACTCGGGAACTGAGCGGCTCCGCGCTTTCGGGCAGGCCCCAGCCGCCGGTTGCAAGACGCCGCGTTTCGCGGAATTCTCCGGCTCCGCCCTGAGTGGAGGCCGAAATGGCGTTCGCAATCCGAGTGTTGATGACGGTGCGCGCGCGTCACGTGCTGGCCGCGGCCGCCATTCTCCTGTGGAGCGGCTTCTCGCACTCGGCGTTCGCGGCCTGCGTCGTTCCTAGCGACACCGCGGTGGTCTCCGTTCAACGCATCCCGGCGCCTGAATCCGGAAGCGAGCGGCTCCTGCAGCTCGGAGACAGGATCGCGATCAAGGTCAAGAATCTCGGCGACCTGCTCAAAGACCCGAACTGCAATCTCAAGGCGGCGCTCTTCCTCGATGGTCAAGCCGTCAAGGGGCTCAACTCCTTCCAATCGACGGACGACCGCGACGTCATCGTCTTCGACCTCGGCCCGACGCCGGATTCGGCTGCGGTCTGGAAGCACGTCTTTGCCAATCCCTTCGAGGAAGGATGGCAGCGTGAGATTGCCCTCAACGTCGGCTGGCAGGACCAGGGAGCCTTTCCGGGAAAGCCGTCGGTTCAGAAGATCAACCTGTTCCCGGAGGGTTGGGCGTTTTTTTTCCTGGTCCTGCTGCTGGCCCTGCTCGCGATCTTTTCCGGGCTCGCGATTAATTCGGGGCTGCTGCGCGATTCGCCCCCGCCTCCCGATACCGTCAAGGTCACAGGCGATCAGCTGGACCGGACGCAGCCGCCGCCGGATGCCGGCCCATACAGTCTCGCGCGCACCCAGGCGGCGTGGTGGCTGTTCATCATCCTTGCCGCCTACATCCTCATCGGGCTCGTCACCGGAAACTTCGCGACATCGATCAACAGCACGGCGCTGACGCTGCTCGGCATCGGCGCGGCGACGGCCGTCGGCAGCGTGGTGATCTCGCAGTCAAAAAAGGAAGATCAGCAGGCGCGCGCCAGGACCTTGTTGAGGAGGATCACGGACCTGCAGGAGCTCGGCACCCTGAACGCCGTCGCGGTCGCCAACCGGACGCCCGTTCAGGCGAGCCGTCACGCCGAGCTGTCGCAGACCTACCCCGAGGCGGCGCGCGCCCCGCCCGCCGGGCTCGACGCCTCCATTCGCCGCAACGCCGTCGACTACGCCGTCGCCACGAACCAAGGATCGAGCGGCTTCCTGCTCGACATCCTGAGCGACGCCGACGGCGTCAGCGTCCACAGGTTCCAGCTGTTTGCCTGGACCATCATCCTCGGCGTGGTCTTCGTCTCGGGCGTGCTCCACGAGGTCGCGATGCCGGTGTTCAGCGCGACGCTCTTGGGCCTCATGGGCCTCAGCGCCGGCACCTATTTGGGACTGAAAATCCCCGAATCGACGGTGCCGAAGCAGCCGCCGACGCAGCCTTAGCGCGGCGGGTCTCCGCCGGCGAGCCGTGTCCGAGCGTGAACGGCCACGGCAGCGGCTTCAGCCAATGGCTCCTTGAGGATGTGCAGATCGGAGCCGTACACCCACCCGAGCTATCAGGCGGCGTCCGTCTTACTCGATATCCTCCACCTCGCCCCCACCCCCCTGGATCCGCTTCGCCAGCGCCGCCTCCATGAACGGGTCGAGCTCCCCGTCGAGCACGTCGGAGGGGCTCGTCGACTGGACGCCGGTGCGCAGGTCCTTGACGAGCTGGTAGGGCTGGAGGACGTAGGAGCGGATCTGGTGGCCCCAGCCGATGTCGGTCTTCGACGCCGCCTCGGCACTCGCCTTCTCCTCGCGGCGCTTGAGCTCGGCCTCGTAGAGGCGGGCGCGCAGCATGTTCCAGGCCGTCGCCCGGTTCTTGTGCTGCGAGCGCTCCTGCTGGCAGGCGACGACGATGCCGGTCGGCAAATGGGTGATGCGCACCGCCGAATCGGTGGTGTTGACGTGCTGGCCGCCGGCGCCGGACGAGCGGTAGGTGTCGATGCGGCAGTCCGACTCGTTCACCTGGATGTCGATCTTGTCGTCGACGACGGGGTAGACCCAGACCGAGGCGAAGCTCGTGTGCCGGCGCGCGTTCGAGTCGAAGGGGGAGATGCGCACGAGCCGGTGCACGCCTGATTCGGTCTTGAGCCAGCCATAGGCGTTGTGGCCCTTGATCAGGAGCGTCGCGCCCTTGATGCCGGCCTCCTCGCCGTCGGTCCAGTCGACGACGTCGACCTTGAAGCCGTGCTTCTCGGCCCAGCGGCCGTACATGCGCTGCAGCATCTGGGCCCAGTCCTGGCTCTCGGTGCCGCCGGCGCCGGAATGGACCTCGAGATAGGTGTCGTTCGGGTCGGCCTCGCCGGCGAGCAGGCTCTCGATCTGGCGGCGCGCCGCCTCGGCCTCGACCCTGCGGATGGCGGCCTCGCCTTCCCTGACGCTAGCCTGGTCGCCCTCGGCCTCGCCGAGCTCGATCAGCGTCGCGGCATCCTCGAGGTCCTGCTCGAGGCGCCGGATGGCGCCGGTCTGGTCCTCGAGCGCGTTCCGCTCGCGCATGACCTTCTGGGCCGCCTCGGCGTCGTTCCAGAGGTTCGGGTCCTCGGCCTTTCCGTTCAGCTCGGCGAGGCGTCGTTGCGCCGCATCCCAGTCAAAGATGCCTCCTCAGCAGCCCGATCGACTGCTTGGCGGCTTCGGCGAGGTTCTCGATCTCGGCGCGCATGATTTAGAGGGCTTGCGTGTGCAGGAGGGGGAGCGGCGTCATAGGGGGGCCGCCGCGCGGTGTAAATAAGGGCTCCGCGTGAGGATCGCCACCACCCTCCTCATGCTGAGGTGCGAGGCTGAAGGCCGAGCCTCGAAGCACGCACCGGCGGTTGGCCGCGTTGCCCTGGCAGTGTGCGTCCTTCGAGGCTCGCACTCCCGCGCGAGCACCTCAGGATGAGGAGAGTTGGTGTGGCCGCTTTCAGGACGCGCCGGGAGCTCACCGCCAATGGGGCGGCCAGGTCCTTTGCACGATCGGCAGCGTCGCCATGCGCTGCATCCAGGCGGCGACGTTCGGGCCGGC
>JAJKJG010000215.1 GCA_021154065.1 Methylobacterium sp. | reverse complement strand
GGCCGCAGCTTCTCCCGCTTCGAGGAGAACAAGCGGGCGATCGACGACAAATATATGGGTCCGGTCATTAAGACCTCGATGACGCGGTGCATCCGCTTCGTCACCGAGGTGGCGGGCGTGCCGGACCTTGGCGCGATCGGCCGCGGCGAGGACATGGAGATCACGACCTACCTCGAACAGGCGATGCGGTCGGAACTCCAGGGAAACGTGGCCGACCTGTGCCCGGTGGGAGCGCTCGTCCACAAGCCGCAGAACTACAACATGCGGCCCTGGGAGCTGACCAAGACCGAATCGGTGGACGTGATGGATGCGGTCGGCTCGGCCATCCGCGTCGACTCGCGCGGGCGCGAAGTGATGCGCATCGAGCCGCGCATCAACGAGGCGATCAACGAGGAGTGGATCTCCGACAAGACGCGCCAGGTGGTTGACGGACTGCGGCTCCAGCGCCTCGATCGTCCTTTCGTCCGCGAAGGCGGCCGGCTCCGCCCAGCGACGTGGCAGGAGGCGTTCGGCATTATCGCCGGCCGGATGCGGAACGCGGACCCGAAGCGCGTGGGCGCGCTCGTCGGCGACCTTGCGGCCGTCGAAGAAATCTTTGCGCTCAAGCTGCTGATGCAGAGCCTTGGGGTGCCGAACCTCGATTGCCGCCAGGACGGCACGACGCTGCATCCCGCGCACGGCCGCGCGTCTTATCTGTTCAATTCGACCATTGCCGGTATCGAAAGCGCCGACGCGATCCTGATCGTTGGATCGAACCCGCGCATCGAAGCGTCGCTCGTCAACGTTCGCATCCGCAAGCGCTGGCGCATCGCGCCGCTGCCGATCGGCGTGGTCGGCGAGCGGGCCGATCTCACCTACGATTACGAGTACCTTGGCGCTGGCCCCGAAACGCTCGCCGACGTCATCGGCGGACGGCACAGCTTTAGGGATAAACTGACCGGCGCGCAGCGCCCGCTCGTGATCGTCGGTCAAGGCGCTTTGGCCCGCCCCGACGGCCTCGCCATCCTGGCCCTTGCGGCGCAGGCTCTCGGGTCCGTTGCGGAGGGGTGGAACGGTTTTAGCGTGCTGCACACGGCGGCGGCGCGGGTCGGGGCGCTCGATCTTGGCTTCGTTCCGGAGGAAGGCGGGCTCGACGCCCGCGCCATGGCGCAGGCGGGGGCGCTCGACGTCATCTTGAACCTCGGGGCTGACGAAATCGACATCGCGCCCGGCCCCTTCGTGATTTACCAGGGCACGCATGGCGACCGCGGCGCGCACCGCGCCGACGTAATCCTGCCGGGCGCGACCTACACGGAAAACGGCGGTACGTCCGTCAACACGGAAGGCCGGGTTCAACTCGCCAATCGCGCCTCGTTTCCGCCGGGCGACGCCCGCGAGGATTGGGCGATCCTGCGGGCGCTCTCCGACGTGCTGGGCCGCAGGCTCCCCTTCGACTCCCTCCTCGGGCTGCGCCAGAAGCTCTACGCGGCTTACCCGCATTTCGCGGCGCTCGACGAGATCGCTCCAAACGATGTGGCCGGAACCATGCAGACGCTCGCGGGTTTAGGCGGCACGCCCGGCCGGGAGCCGTTCGCGAGTCCGATCCTCGATTTCTACCTGACGAACCCGATCGCACGCGCTTCGGGCGTCATGGCGGAGTGCTCATCTATCGCCCGCGGCCGGGCGCTCGAAGCGGCGGAGTGACTGCCATGACCTTCGGAGAGGCGCTTCTCACGGTCGCGATCATCGCCGGCAAGAGCGTGCTGATGCTTGTGGCGCTCCTGATCTTCATCGCCTACGCGCTCTATGCCGACCGCAAGATCTGGGCCGCGGTGCAGTTGCGCCGCGGTCCGAACGTCGTCGGGCCATGGGGGCTGCTGCAATCCTTCGCGGACCTCCTCAAGTTCGTGCTGAAAGAGCCTGTGATCCCAGCGAGCGCCAATAAGGGCATCTTTTTGCTCGCGCCGCTCGTGATGGCGACCCTGGCGCTGGCGTCCTGGGCGGTGATACCGTTGAGCGAGGGCTGGGGCATCGCCGACATCAACGTCGGCGTGCTCTACATCTCCGCGATCTCGTCGCTCGGCGTGTACGGCATCATCATCGGTGGCTGGGCCTCGAACTCGAAATACCCCTTCCTCGCGGCGCTGCGCTCGGCCGCGCAGATGGTGTCCTATGAGGTTTCGATCGGGTTCATCATCATCACCGTGCTCCTGTGCGCCGGATCGCTGAACCTGACCAAAATCGTCCAGGCGCAGGACACCGCTCTCGGGATGCTCGGCTGGTATTGGCTGTGGCTGTTCCCGATGTTCATCCTGTTCATCATCTCGGCGATGGCGGAGACGAACCGCCCGCCGTTCGATTTGCCGGAGGCCGAGTCGGAGTTGGTGGCCGGCTATATGGTCGAGTACTCCTCGACGCCCTATCTCCTGTTCATGCTGGGCGAGTACGTGGCCATCATGACCATGTGCGCGATCGGCGCGATCCTCTTTCTGGGCGGATGGCTGTCGCCCATTCCACTGCCGCCGTTCACCTGGGTGCCGGGCGTCATCTGGTTCGTCCTCAAGGCGAGCTTCCTGTTCTTCATTATCGCGATGGCCAAGGCCATCGTGCCGCGCTACCGCTACGACCAGCTGATGCGGCTCGGCTGGAAGGTGTTTCTGCCGATGTCGCTGGCGGCGGTCGTGATCGTCGCCTTCGTGCTGAAGCTGACCGGGCTTGCGCCCGTCTCGTAGCGGTTCGCCGCGCAACCCTCATGGAGACCGGGCGCGATGAAGCTCGATCAAGTCGCCAAGACCATTTTTCTGAAGGAGTTCGTGTCCGCCACGATTCTGGCGCTGCGCTACTTCTTCAAGCCGAAAGCGACCATCAACTACCCGTTCGAGAGCAACTACCGCTCGCCGCGCTTGCGCGGCGAACATGCGCTGCGCCGCTACCCGAATGGGGAGGAGCGGTGCATCGCCTGCAAGCTGTGCGAGGCGATCTGCCCGGCGCAGGCCATCACCATCGAAGCGGGGCCGCGGCGCAACGACGGCACCCGGCGCACGACGCGCTACGATATCGACATGGTGAAGTGCATCTACTGCGGCTTCTGCCAGGAGGCCTGCCCGGTGGACGCCATCGTGCAGGGGCCGAACTACGAGTTCTCGGTCGAGACGCGGGAGGAGCTTCTCTACGACAAGCAGAAGCTCCTCGACAACGGCGCGCGCTGGGAGCGCGAACTCGCGCGCAATATCGCGATTGACGCGCCGTATCGTTGATGTCCTCTCTCGTTGCGGAGAGGCAGGGCAGTTGTGCGACCCGTCGTCGGAACTATAGACTGAATGTCCGCCCTTCGCTCAGGGATGCAGAGGGCCGGGAACGGCTTGGGAGGTTCGATCGGACGATGACAGGCGCCGCCGCCTTTTTTTACCTCTTCTCCGCCGTGGCCATTGCGTCGGCGTTCATGGTCATCGCTGCCCGCAACCCAGTCCATTCCGTGCTCTTCCTCATCATGACCTTCGTCAACGCCGCGGGGCTGTTCCTCATGATGGGGGCCGAGTTCCTGGCGATGATCCTGGTCGTCGTCTATGTCGGCGCGGTGGCGGTGCTGTTCCTGTTCGTCGTCATGATGCTGGACGTGGACTTCGCCGAGTTGCGCGAGGGATTCCTGCAGTATCTGCCCATCGGCGCGCTCATCGGGGTCATCTTCCTGATCGAACTGCTGCTGGTGGTCGGCACGTGGGCGATCGACCCGTCGTTCATTCACGCGCCCACCGCCGCCGTGACGGTCGGCGAACCCCTGACCAACACCGAGGCGATCGGGCGCGTCCTCTACACGCAGTATTTCTATTTTTTCCAGGCGGCTGGCCTCATCCTGCTTGTCGCCATGATCGGCGCCATCGTCCTGACTCTGCGCGAGCGGCTCGGCATCAGACGACAGGACATCTCCAAGCAGGTCCGGCGCACCCAGGAGACCGCCGTCGAGGTGCGCAAAGTCCCGTTCCGGGAAGGCGTGTAGGGCAGGGGACGCGCATGATCGGGCTGAGCCACTATCTCACCGTCGCCGCTGTGCTGTTCACGCTCGGCGTGTTCGGCATCTTCCTCAACCGCAAGAACGTGATCGTCATCCTGATGTCGGTCGAGTTGATCCTGCTTGCCGTCAACCTCAACCTTATCGCCTTCTCGACCCACCTCGGCGACATCACCGGCCAGGTCTTCGCTCTGATCGTCCTGACGGTTGCGGCCGCGGAGGCCGCGATCGGGCTTGCGATTCTGGTCGTGTTCTACCGCAACCGCGGCTCCATCGCGGTTGAGGACGTCAATGTGATGAAGGGCTAGACCCTTCCGGAGCGGTTATGTATCACGCGATCGTCTTCCTCCCGCTCATCGGCTTCCTCATCGCCGGATGCTTCGGCCGTTGGATCGGCGTGCGCGCCAGCGAGATCGTCACGACCGCGTTTCTGTTCGTCGCCATGCTGCTGTCCTGGATCGCGTTCATCCGGGTCGGGTTCGGTGCGGGAGCGACCCACGTTCAGGTGGCGAACTGGATGACCTCGGGCGAGCTTGCGGTCGATTGGGCCTTCCGCATCGATACGCTCACCGCCGTGATGCTGATCGTCGTGACGACCGTCTCGGCGCTCGTCCATCTCTACTCGATGGGCTACATGCACGAGGATCCGCACCGGCCGCGGTTCTTCGCCTACCTCTCGCTGTTCACCTTCGCCATGCTGATGCTGGTGACGGCCAACAACTTTCTGCAGCTTTTCTTCGGCTGGGAAGGGGTGGGCCTGGCCTCCTATCTGCTGATCGGCTTCTGGTACGAGAAACCGTCCGCCAATGCCGCCGCCATCAAGGCGTTCATCGTCAACCGCGTCGGCGACTTCGGTTTCGCGCTGGGCATCTTTCTGGTGTTCGTGCTGTTCGGCAGCGTCGCGTTCGAGGGCATTTTCCCCCGCGTCGGCGAGTTCGCGAACAGCACGTTTCATTTCCTCGGCTATGACTGGCACGCGCTGACGCTCGCCTGCCTCCTTCTGTTCATGGGCGCGATGGGCAAGTCCGCCCAGGTTCCGCTGCACACGTGGCTGCCGGACGCCATGGAAGGGCCGACCCCGGTCTCGGCGCTAATCCACGCCGCCACGATGGTCACGGCCGGCGTGTTCATGGTGGCGCGGCTCTCGCCTCTGTTCGAAGCCGCCCCGACGGCGCTCGCCGTCGTGACCATGGTCGGCGCGTTCACCGCGATCTTCGCCGCCACCATCGGCCTCGTGCAGAACGACATCAAGAGGGTCATCGCCTATTCGACGTGCTCGCAGCTCGGCTACATGTTCGTCGGACTCGGCGTCGGCGCCTACGCGGCCGGCATCTTCCACCTTTTTACCCACGCCTTCTTTAAGGCGTTGCTGTTCCTCGGCGCTGGCTCCGTCATCCACGCGATGCACCATGAGCAGGATATGCGCCACATGGGGGCGCTTCGGCGCTATATCCCGTTCACGGCGGCCATGATGGCGGTCGGTACGCTCGCCCTGACGGGATTCCCCTTCACTGCCGGTTTCTATTCCAAGGACGCGATCATCGAGGCGGCCTACGTTTCGCATCGTCCGGGGGCGGCTTTTGCTTTCCTGGCGACCGTCATCGCCGCCGGGATGACCTCGTTCTACTCGTGGCGGCTCTTTTTCCTCACATTCGAGGGGCGCGCGCGCTGGGGTTCGCATGGCGCCGAGGCACATGCCCCGAGCGATCACGAGGGCGTCGCGCATGACGATCACAGCCGCGACATCGAGCCCGCCTCTCACGCGGACCACGAGCATGGCGCGCACGGCGACCACACGCCCCATGAAAGCCCGTTGACCATGCTGGTCCCGCTCGGCGTGCTCGCGTTAGGAGCGATCGTGACGGGTTTCCTGTTCAAGGAAGCCTTCATTGGCCACAACTACGACGCCTTCTGGAAGGGTGCGCTGTTCACGGCCAAGGACAACCACATTCTCGAAGAGATCCACCACGTCCCGGCTTGGGTCTCCTGGTCGCCGTTCGTCATGATGGTGATCGGCTTCCTGCTGGCGCTGTGGTTCTACATCCTCGACACGCGCAGGCCCGTGGAACTCGCGCGTCAGCAGCCGCTCCTCTACGATTTCCTTCTGAACAAGTGGTACTTCGACGAGCTGTACGACCGCATCTTCGTCCGCCCTGCCATGTGGCTCGGCCGCTTGCTCTGGAAGGTCGGCGATGGGCGGATCATCGACGGGCTCGGGCCTGACGGCATCGCGGCCCGCGTCATCGATGTGACGCGCGGCGTCGTTCGGCTCCAAACCGGCTATGTCTATCACTACGCCTTTGTCATGCTGATCGGGGCCGCGGCTCTCTTCACGTGGTACTTGGTCAGCGGAGCAGCGCACTGATGTTCGGTCTCGGCATCCTCTCCGGCCTCCTCATCGTTCCGCTCGTCGGGGCCGCATTCATCCTCACGCTGCGGGGCGATGACGACGCCGTGCGG
>JAJKJG010000214.1 GCA_021154065.1 Methylobacterium sp. | reverse complement strand
GCAGCTCGGCCATCTGGCCGAGCGCGGGATGGGTCTCGACCGCCTCGTAGGGCAGGGCGTCGGCGACGCTCGCACTTTCGGTCAGCATGTCCTCCGGGAGCGCGATCACGACCGGGCCGGGGCGCCCGCTCGTCGCGACATGGAAGGCGCGCGAGATGAGCTCCGGCAGGCGCGCCGGATCCGCGATATCCGTCACCCACTTCGCCATGGTGCCGAACACCGCCCTGTAGTCGAGCTCCTGGAACGCCTCGCGCTCCTTCATGGCCGAGTCGACCTGGCCGACGAAGAGGATCAGCGGCGTCGAGTCCTGCATCGCGATGTGGATGTCCGGCGAGTCGTTCGTCGCGCCGGGCCCCCGCGTCACAAAGCAGATGCCCGGGCGGCCGGTGAGCTTGCCGTAGGCCTCCGCCATCATCGCCGCGCCGCCCTCCTGGCGGCAGATCGTGACGGCGATCGCGGCGTCGTGCAGCGCGTCGAGGACGGCGAGGTAGCTCTCGCCCGGCACGCAGAAGAGATGGTCGACGCCGTGCACGATGAGCTGGTCGACGAGGATCTGTCCGCCGGTGCGGGGGCGTATGGTCATTGTCCAGTCCTGCTCATCGTCGGGCCGAGAATCGTCCGCCGCGGTCCGGCCGGGCTTTTCGCGCTCATTCGGGCCGGAATGGAGCGAGAGCCGGGCTCGTCCTGCAAAAAAGCGCCCTATTCGGCCTGCGATCCGGGATCAAGCCTCCCGAGGCCGATCCCTTCGCGGGCGCCGGCGCATCTTGCGATCGTCCACTCCCGACCATGATGATGAGCGACTGCCCGCGCCGGTTCGGACGGGGCCTTTTTCGCCGTCATCCGGGCGGAAGGGAGCAGAAAGCCGGGACCTCCTTCCGGAAAGACGCCCGATTCGGCCCGAGATCCCGGATTGAGCCTTCCGGTCCGTCCGGGGCGGCGCTCTATCGGTTGTCCAGGACGATGATGATGCGCCGCTCGTCCCGAACGGCACGGCCTACCCGCCCCAGGCCGGGTCCGCCAGCACCTCTTGCGTATGGGCGCCGAGCCGCGGCGACGGGCGCTCGGCGACCATCGGCGTGCCGTCGATGACGATCGGCGAGCGCAGGGTCGGGATCGTGCCGCCCTTCGCCTCCGGGGCCGGCAGGTCGACGCGGATGCCGCGCTCGATCACTTGGGCATCGGCGAACACGTCGGCGACCGAGTTCACCGGCCCGGCCGGCACCTTGAGCTTTCCGAGCGTCTCGAGAAGGTCGTCGCGCCGGAAGCGGATGGTGCGCCGCCCGAGCTCCGGGACCAGCACGGCGCGGTTGCGCACCCGGCCCTGGTTCGTGGCGTAATCCGGATCGTCGCGCAGGTCCTCGGCGCCGAGCGCCTCGCAGAGCCTAGCGAATTGCCGGTCGTTGCCGATGGCAAGGATGATCGACCCGTCGGCGACCGGGAACACGTCGTAGGGCACGATGTTCGGGTGGCCGTTGCCGAGCCGCGTCGGCAGGACGCCGGAGACGAAATAGTTGATCGCCTGATAGCCGAGCACGGCGACCTGCGAATCCATCAGCGCCATATCGAGGGTCGCGCCTTCGCCGGTCTCGTCGCGCCGGCGCAGCGCCGCCAGGATGCCGATCGCGGCGTAGAGCCCGCAGTAGATGTCGGCCGTGGCGTAGCCGGCCTTCATCGGCGGCCCGTCCGGGAAGCCGGTGAGGTCCATCACGCCGGCCATGCCCTGGATCATGAAGTCGTAGCCGGCGAGCGGCGCGTAGGGCCCGGTCTGGCCGAAGCCGGTGACGGAGCAGTAGACGAGGCGCGGGTGCGCCGCCCTGAGGCTTGCGGCGTCGAGGCCGTATTTCGCAAGCCCGCCGACCTTGAAGTTCTCGACCACGACGTCGGCATGGCGGGCGAGCTTGCGCACGAGCGCGCGGCCGTCCTCGGTCTCGAAGTCGGCCTCGACCGAGCGCTTGCCGCGGTTCGTCGAGTGGAAATAGGCGGCCGACAGGTTCTCGCCGTCGACGCCTTCGAGGAAGGGCGGCCCCCAGCCGCGGGTGTCGTCGCCGGCGCCGGCGCGCTCGACCTTGACGACGTCGGCGCCGAGATCGGCCAGCAGCTGCCCGATCCACGGCCCGGCGAGAATCCGCGCCAGCTCCAGGACCTTCACGCCTTCAAGCGGCTTCATGCCGGCATCTCACTCCAGGACCGCATCGAGCCCGCGCCGCAGGCCGACGAACGAGCCGACGCGCCGGGCGGCGAGAAGCGTCCCGGCGACATAGGGCGCCGCCGACGCCCCGGCATCGTGGCGGATCGTCAGGCGCTCGTTGTCGGCGCCGAGCACGACCTCGCAGGAGAGCACGTAGGACGGCATACGGACGGAATGGACCTGGACCGGCGTCGGCGTCCCGATCGCGCCGCCGCGGGTCTCGGGTACGCCGGTGAGCTCTCCCACCGGCTTTGCCGTGCCGGCGTGGCGTACGGCGCCGAGCATCTCGGCGAGCTCGCGGGCGGTGCCGGACGGCGTATCGGCCTTCTTCGCCGAGGCGTAGTCGATGATCTCGATGTCCGGCACGAGCCGCGCCGCCTCGAGCGCGAAGCGCCGCATCAGCGTCGCGGTAATCGAGAAGTTGCCGGCCGCGACGACGCCGCGGCCCTTCTCGCGCGCCGCGGTGTCGATCTTGGCGTAATCGTCGGCCGACAGCCCCGAGGTCCCGATCACGACGTGACAGCCATGCGCCAGCGCCTGCAGCGCGTGGTGCTTCACGACGTCTGGCTTGGTGTAGTCGATCACCACGTCGGCGGGCGCCGCGAGCGCATCGGCGAGCTTGGCGCTGATCTTCACGCCGAGCGCCCTCACGCCCGCGGCCTCGCCGGCGTCCCGGCCGGCGGCGCTCCGCGCCACGGCGCCGACGAGCGCGAGATCGGGGCTGTCGGCGATCGCCGCGACAAGCGCCCGCCCGACCCAACCCGTGCTGCCTGCCAAGATGATGCGGGTGGTCAAATTCCAACTCCCTTGTCATTCCGGGGCTCGCCGAAGGCGAGAGCCCGGAACCCATAAACACGACCCTTGCCCGAGGAAGCCGAAATGGTCGTGCGCGATCGGCTCCGCAGGCGTTTATGGGTTCCGGGCTCGACGCTCCGCGTCGCCCCGGAATGACAGCGTTTAGAGATCAGAAAAACGCCTGCAGCCCCGTCTGCGCCCGCCCCAGGATCAGCGCGTGGACGTCGTGGGTGCCCTCGTAGGTGTTCACGGTCTCGAGGTTCTGGGCGACGCGCATGACGTGGTACTCCTCCTGGATGCCGTTGCCGCCGTGCATGTCGCGGGCCTGGCGGGCGATGTCGAGCGCCTTGCCGCAGTTGTTGCGCTTGATCAGCGAGATCGCCTCGGGCGCAAGCTTGCCCTCGTCGAAGAGGCGCCCGGCCCGGAGCGCGCCGTGGAGGCCAAGCGTGATCTCGGTCTGCATGTCGGCGAGCTTCTTCTGCACGAGCTGCGTCTGGGCGAGCGGGCGGCCGAACTGCTTGCGCTCGAGCGTGTATTGCCGCGCCGCGTGCCAGCAGAACTCGGCCGCGCCCATGGCGCCCCAGGCGATGCCGTGGCGCGCCCGGTTAAGGCAGCCGAACGGGCCTTTCAGCCCCGAGACGTTCGGCAAGAGCGCCTCTTCCCCGACCTCGACCCCGTCCATGACGATCTCGCCGGTGATCGAGGCGCGCAGCGACAGCTTGCCGCCGATCTTCGGTGCCGAGAGGCCCTTCATGCCCTTCTCGAGCACGAAGCCGCGGATCTGGTTGTCGTGCGCCGCCGACTTCGCCCAGACGACGAACACGTCGGCGATGGGCGCGTTCGAGATCCACGTCTTGGAGCCGGTGAGGCGATAGCCGCCCGCCGTCTTCTCGGCCCTCGTCTTCATGCCGCCGGGGTCGGAGCCGGCGTCGGGCTCGGTCAGGCCGAAGCAGCCGACCCACTCGCCCGAGGCGAGCCTCGGCAGGTACTTCTTGCGCTGCGTCTCGTCGCCATAGGCGTAGATCGGGTACATGACGAGCGAGGACTGCACGCTCATCATCGAGCGGTAGCCGGAGTCGACCCGCTCGACCTCGCGCGCCACGAGCCCGTAGGCGACGTAGGACGCGCCGACGCCGCCGTATTCCTCCGGGATCGTGACGCCGAGGAGCCCGAGCTCGCCCATCTCGTTAAAGATCGACCGGTCGGTCTTCTCCTCGCGATAGGCCTCGATCACCCGCGGCATGAGCTTGCCTTGCGCGTATTGCCGCGCCGAGTCGCGGATCATCCGCTCGTCGTCGGAGAGCTGATCGTCCAGGAGCAGCGGGTCGTCCCAGCGGAAATGGGCCTCGGCGGGCTTGCTCTTGGGTTTGGTCTGCGCGGCGGCGGTCATGGGGTCGTCCTCCGACGTCTAGGCATCGATGTCGAACTTCACGCCCTGCGCCAGCGGCAGGGTGGTGCCGAAATTGATCGTGTTGGTCGCCCGGCGCATGTACGCCTTCCAGGCGTCGGAGCCGGCCTCACGGCCGCCGCCGGTCTCCTTCTCGCCGCCGAAGGCGCCGCCGATCTCGGCGCCCGACGGGCCGATGTTGACGTTGGCGATGCCGCAATCGGAGCCCGCGACCGAGAGGAAGGTCTCGGCCTCGCGCAGGTCGAGCGTGAAGATCGAGGACGAGAGCCCGGCGCCGACGGCGTTGTGCAGGCGGAGCGCCTCGTCGAGCTCGCGGTAGCGCATGGCAT
The DNA here is from genome assembly GCA_021154065.1 of Methylobacterium sp. The sequence continues at coordinate 1,104 of JAJKJG010000214.1, read as the reverse complement.
AGAGGATGGGCGCGAAGGTCTCGCGCGTCATCGGAGCGATCTGGGCCGGCATCTCGACGAGCGCCGGCTGCATGTAGAAGGCGTCGGGCCCGCCTGGACCGGCGACGACGCGCCCGCCGCCATGGACCGTGCCACCGGCCGACAGCGCTTCCTCGAGCGCGCGTTCCATGCCTTCGAAGGCGGCGCGGTCGATCAGCGGCCCGACGAGGGTGCCGGGAAGGCGCGGATCGCCGATCGCGACGCCGTCATAGACTCGGGCGAGGCGCGCGATGAAGCCGTCATAGACGCTCTCATGGACGAAGAGGCGGCGCAGCGTCGTGCAGCGCTGGCCGGCCGTGCCCATTGCCGAAAAGGCGACAGCGCGCAGCGCGAGGTCGAGGTCGGCCGAGGGGCAGACGATCGCGGCGTTGTTGCCGCCGAGCTCGAGGATGGCGCGGGCAAAGCGCGCCGCGAGCCGCGGCCCGACCTGGCGCCCCATGGCGGTCGAGCCGGTCGCCGATACGACCGGCACGCGGGGGTCGTCGACGAGGATCTCGCCGATCTCGCGCCCGCCGATCAGCACCTCGGACAATCCCTCCGGCGCGTCGCCGAAGCGCGCCATCGCACGCCTGGCCAGCGCGTGCGTCGCGAGCGCGGTCAGCGGCGTCTTCTCGGACGGCTTCCACACCACAGGATCGCCGCAGACGAAGGCGAGCGCCGCGTTCCAGGACCACACCGCGACGGGAAAGTTGAAGGCCGAGATCACGCCGCAGACGCCGAGCGGGTGCCAGGTCTCCATCATGCGATGGTCCTGGCGCTCGGTCGCGATCGTCGCGCCGTAGAGCTGGCGCGAGAGCCCGACGGCGAAATCGCAGATGTCGATCATCTCCTGGACCTCGCCGAGGCCCTCCGAGAGGATCTTTCCGGTCTCGAGCGTGACGAGCCGACCGAGATCGGGTTTTGCGGCGCGCAGCTCCTCGCCGAGGAGGCGCACGAACTCGCCCCGCCGCGGCGCCGGCACGCGGCGCCAGAAGAGGAACGCGTCGTCGGCGCGGCGGATGGCGTCCTTCGCCTCCTCGGGCGAGGTCTCGCGGACATGGGTCACGACCTCGCCGGTGATCGGCG
>JAJKJG010000213.1 GCA_021154065.1 Methylobacterium sp. | reverse complement strand
GGTGCGCGTCGTCGCGGATGAGGTTGCGGCGGCGGATCTCGACCGGGTCCATGCCGATCGCCTGCGCGGCGAGGTCGACAAGGCCCTCCGTCACCGAGCAGGCGATCGGGTGGCCGACGGCCCGGTACTGGCACATCACGTTCTTGTTCTGGAACACGACGCGGGCGCGGGCGCGGTAGTTGCGGCAGGTGTAGGGCCCGCCGACGAGGTTGACGATCTGGTTCGCCTCGATGGCGCTCGTGCGCGGGTACATCGAGTACGGGCCGATGCCGGTGAGGTCGTCGATCGCGAAGGCGCCGATGCGCCCGTCCTTCATCACCGCGATGCGGCCTTGCACGACATGGTCGCGGGCGTGGATGTCGGTGACGAAGCTCTCCAGGCGGTCGGCGACGTATTTGATCGGGCGGCGCAGGAGCTTCGAGAGCGCCGCCGTCGCCATCTCATCGGCATAGACGTGCACCTTGATGCCGAACGAGCCGCCGACGTCCTTGCACACCACCCGCACCTGCGCCTCGGCGAGGCCGAGGTGCTTGGCGATGATGTTCTGCATCATGTGCGGCGCCTGGGTGCCCTGGTACACGGTCAGGCGGGCCTCGCCGGGGTTCCAGTCGGCCACCATGGCGCGCGGCTCGAGCGTCACGCCGGTGTGGCGGCCAAAGCCGAAGCTCGCCTCGACGACGGCGTCGGCCTCGGCGAAGGCGCGGTCGACCTCGCCGGCGTCAAGGTGGCGCTCGAAGGCGAGGTTGTCGCCAAGCTCCGGGTGGATGACGGGCGTGCCCGGATCGAGCGCCGTCGCCATGTCGGTCACGGGCTCGAGCTCCGCGTAGGCGACCTCGACTTTCTCCGCCGCGTCCTCGGCGGCAGCACGCGTGCGCGCGACGACGGCCGCGACCGCCTCGCCCTGCCAGCAGGCGCGGTCGAGCGCGATCGCGTGCTGCGGCGCCGATTTCAGGCCCTTGAGATGCGACAGCACGCCGACCCAGGGCGTGCACACCTTCGCGAGCTCAGGCCCGGTCACGACGGCGATGACGCCCGGCGCGGTTTTCGCCGCGCTCGCATCGATGCCGACGATGCGGGCATGGGCATGCGGCGAGCGCACAAAGGCGACGTGGCCCATGCGCGGCAGCACCATGTCGCTGACGTATTGCCCCCTCCCCTGCACGAGGCGGGCGAGGTTCGGGCGCGGCACCGAGCGGCCGATATAGCTGTTCGGCCGGTCGAGCACGGAGAGGCCGGGCTGCGGGTCGTCGCTCATGGGTTTGCCTCGCGCCGCCGCTTCGCCGCGGTCTCGACCGCGTCGACGATCGCCTGGTAGCCGGTGCAGCGGCAGTAGTTGCCCGAAAGGTGCTCGCGGATCGCCTCGCGGCTCGGGTCCGGCTCGCGGGCGAGGAGGTCCTGCGCGGCGATCAGCATGCCCGGCGTGCAGAAGCCGCACTGCAGCGCGTTGCGCTCCTGGAACACGCCCTGCAGGTCGGCGATCTCGCCGGTGTCGGAGAGGCCCTCGATGGTCCACACCGCGGCGCCCTGCGCCTGCACGGCGAGCACGAGGCAGCCGCGCACGATGTCGCCGTCGAGGCGGACCGTGCAGGCGCCGCAGACGCCCTGCTCGCAGCCGGTGTGCGTGCCGGTGAGCCCAAGCTCCTCGCGCAGGAAATCGGCGAGATGCGTGCGCGGAAGAACGCGCGCCTCGACCGGCTCGCCGTTGACGGTGAGCGCGATGTCGACCGGCGCGGTCATGCGGCTCCTCCCGCCTCTCCCGGAGGGGGAGGCCGAGAGGCGCCGGAAGGCGCCTCCGGGTGAGGGGTCACGGTCTTGCGGCAAAAGACGCGGATGCGGCGGTGGCGCCGTATGGGGCGGCACCGTAACCCCTCACCCGGTCGCGGCTGTCGCCGCGATTCGACCTCTCCCTGCGGGAGAGGTGCGGCGCGTGTCGCCGAGCCGGTCACGCCGCCTTCTCCGCCGCGCCGGGCACGAGCGCGTGCACGGCGCGCCGCAGCAGCACGCGGGCGAGGTGCAGGCGCGTCGCGGCGCTCGCCTGCAGGTCGTCCTGGGGCGCGAGATCGCCGGCGAGCGCGCCTTGCGCCTCGGCGATCGCGGCGTCGGTGATCGGCCGGCCCTCGAGCGCCGCTGCGGCGCGCCGGGCCAGCATCGCGGTCGGCCCGACGGAGAAGAACGCGAGGCGCAGACGACTAAGCCCGCCGTCGCGCACCGCGCCCTGCGCCGCCACGCCGACGAGGGCGTAGTCGCCGCTGCGGCGCGAGAGCTCCAGAAAGGCGCAGGGCTCGTCCGCGCCGACGGCGGGGATGTCGACGCGGGTGAGGATCTCGTCCGGACGCAGCGCCGTCTCGAAGATGCCGGTGAAGAACTCTTCCGCCGCGAGCTCGCGTTCGCCGTCGGGCCCGGCGATGGTCATGCGGGCGCCGAGCGCGAGGCAGCAGGCCGGCAGCTCGGAGGCCGGGTCGGCGTGGGCGAGGTTGCCGCCGAGCGTGCCGCGGTTGCGGATCGCCGCATGCGAGAGGTGCGGCATCGCGGCCGCGATCAAGGGCAGGTGCCGGGCGATCTCGGGCGCGCGCATCAGCTCGACGTGACGCGTCAGCGCGCCGATGCGCACCGTCCCGTCGGCAACTGCGATGCCCTTCAGCTCGGACAACCCCCCGATGTCGACCAGCAGCTTCGGCGCGAGAAGCCGCAGGTTCAGCGCCGGGACGAGGCTCTGCCCGCCGGCGATGATCTTCGCCTCGTCGCCGTGCCGGCGCAGCAGCGCCAGCGCCTCGGCGAGTGAGCGCGGGCGGGCGTAGTCGAAAGCCGGCGCCTTCACGGGTCCTACTTGATCGCGAGCGGGTTGATCGGCGAGCCGGTGCCGCCGGTGATGACGAGCGGCGGGCCGGTGAAGAAGAACTCGTAGACGCCGTCCTTCGCGCAGTCCTCGGCAAGCTCGGCGAGGTAGAACATCTCGCCCATGGTCAGGCCCATCGCCGGGATCACCACCCAATGCCAGGGCTGCTGCACTTCCGTGGTCTCGTTCGGCCGCACCTCGACGCCCCAGGTGTCGGAGCAGATGCCGGCGATCTCCTTCTCCTGGCACCAGTAGCAGTTCTCGAACCTGACGCCCGGCGCCGGGCCGCCGGCGTAGTCGCCCCACTTCTTCTCCTTGAGGCAGCGCTCCATCTGGCCGGTGCGGACGATGACGAAATCGCCTTTTCGCACCTCGACGCCTTGCGCCTTCGCGGTCGCGTCGAGCTCGTCATTCGAGATGCCGTAGCCGTCCTCGAACCAGTCGACGCCCTTGTGGCGGGCGACGTCGAGGAGCACGCCGCGGCCGACCATCCTGGCCCGCGTATGCTCGATGCCGAGCACGTGCACGCCGCCGCCGTCGACGCGGCGCGCGTGGTGGCCGTTGTACATCTTGTCGTCGAGGAAGATGTGGCCGAGCGAGTCCCAGTGCGTCGCGGCCTGCACCGGCATGTTGATGGCGTCGTCGGAGAAGCGCAGCTTGTTGGTCTCGTCGAACCGCCCGGCGACGGCGTCGGTGCCGGTCGCGAGCATGGTGTGGATCGGGTTCCAGCGCCCGCCGAAGAGGCCGCTCTGCGGGCCCTGCTGGTTCAGCGGGATGCCCATGGCGAAGACCTTGCCCTTGCGCACGAGCTTTGAGGCGGCGACGATCTCGTCCGGCCCGACATGGTTCAGCGTGCCGATCTGGTCGTCCTCGCCCCAGCGGCCCCAGTTCGAAAGCTTCTCGGCAGCCTCGTAGATGGCGGCTTTCCCGACCGCAATGTCCATGGGCGTTCCTCGTCCGGGTCCGCGCGTTCGAGCGCGCGTTGTCCATCAGGGATGCAATGGCGGCGGGAGCGGCGTCAAGCGTTTGGCTCATCCGGGCCATGCTCCCAAGCCCTCATCCTGAGGTGCTCGCCGCAGGCGAGCCTCGAAGGACGCAACCGTGCTGGCGCAGCCTCGGCCGTGGTGCGTGCTTCGAGGCCGCCGCTGCGCGGCGGCACCTCAGCATGAGGAGGGCGGTGGGCGTGCGGGGCGGAAGCACCCGGCCGTTACGCCGCCTTGGCGCGGACCTCGCCCGGCACCGGCAGGGCGGCGTTGGCGCTGTCGAGGAACTCGACCGTGACGAAGACGAGCTCGGCGTCGCCGGTGTTCTCGAGGTCGTGAATCTTCGACTCGCCCGGTCCGTAGCTCTCGTGCTGCGTCTCGCCGGCGCAATAGCTCTTCTCGACGGTCGTGCCGTCCTGCATGCGCGAGCGCCCGCGCCCAGCCGTGACGGCGGTCCAGAAGTAATCGAGCACGTGGCGGTGGAAGCCGATGCGCTCGCCGGGCTTAAGGCGGATCTCCCAGACGCGCACGCGCTCGGTCTCGGAGATGAGGCGCGTGCCGACGCAGCCGTTGTCGCCGGCGCGCTCGAACTCGCGCACGATCGCCTCCGGCCACGGCCCGCGGTCGACCACCGCCCCGTAATCCATGGTGCTCTTCATGAGCTTGATCCTTCGTGCCGCCGCCGCCTCAGACGAAGTCCCCTTTGGCGGTGCTCCATTTCATGGTCTTCATCCTCGGGCGTGCGTTGCCTCCTTCAGCGTCTTCTTGCGGCCGTCCCACTTCGGGGCTCCGATGGCGATCAGGTTGTCGAAGGGTTTCGAGCTTTTCAGGGCGGCGTCCACGAGGGGCCACGTCATCTTGCCGCCCCGGCCTTGGTGCAGGATGTCGGCGATGACGCAGCATTGGTCCGCGGTGCGGCCGTCGATCCCGACGCGCTTGTCGGCGGCCTGCATGGAGGATCGGAATGTCAAAATCATCTCTTCGACCTGGGCGTTCCGCGCCGCTACCGACTGCGACGTCCAATGGATGAACTTCGCCGCCGCGATCACCTCGGCGTCCTGCACCTCGGACAGGTCCGGATTGAGATATTTCATCAATTCGTCCGTAGACGTGTCGGACTCGAGCTGGATCGGTTTTGCCGGCGGAAGCTCGACCTTGCAAATGCGGTTGCTGATGAGCTTGATATTCGGGAAGTAGTCGTCTGCGTTCGGCAACGCGAGCATCGCGCGAAAATACTTCACAAAATCACCGTTCGGAACGTGTGCCGCGAACTGGCCGAAGCCGAACGTGAATGCGGCGCGATCGTACGTGTTGAGCGTGAGGAAATTGCGGCCTTCGCACAAGGCGGTGGGCTCGATGAAAGTCGCCCAGAACTCATGCTGTTTCGCAAAGTCCGAAGCGTTGTAGTTTAGCCTTTCGATCTTGCTCTTGGCGAAAATGTTGTAGAGGCCGATATTCCCGTCGTACGGAACCCGCCTGCCGACGAAAAACGGAGCCCCTCCGTCGGCCTTGCACGAAAAATCGTTCCCACTGCGCAGAATCTCGAACAGGATCGCCATGGTCCTCCTCCGACTGTTTCGGGGTCCATTGCGTGCCCCGCTCGGGTCGCCGCCCGCTGTGGTGGAAACGACGGGCAATTTGCACGCGGCCGCCTTCCTCGTCAAAAACGGCCTTCGTGCTCACCCGACGGCGGCGCGGCTTCGCGCAGGTTTCTCCGCTTCCCCGCGCCGCACGGCGACGCCGCGACTTGACTGCGGCCGGCCTTACGCAGTTGATCGTGCGTTCAACCGGACCAGAGCAGCGCGTGCTGGGATGTCGAGCAGGATCGGCCCTCGTCATCGGCGGCTCGATAAGCGGGCTGTTCGCCGGCCTGCTGCTGCGCCGGCATGGGTGGGAGGCGACGATCTTCGAGCGCTCGCCGGTGCCGATGAGCGGGCGCGGCGCCGGGATCATGACCCATCCGGAGCTGCGCGCGGCGCTCGCCCTGACCGGCGTCGATGTCGGCGCCGATTTCGGCGTGCCGATCGCCATGCGGCGCACCCTCGATCGCGACGGGCGCGTCGTCGGCGAGCGCGCCTGCCCGCAGATCGCGACCTCCTGGAACAAGCTCTTCGGGATGCTGCGGGACGGCTTTCCCGATGAGCATTATCGCCTCGGCAAGGAGCTCGCGCGGCTCGATAAGCGCGGGGGCGAGGTCGTGGCGTATTTTGCCGACGGCACGCGCGAGGCGGGCGACCTCCTCGTCGCGGCGGACGGGTTCCGCTCCAGCGTGCGGGCCCAATACCTGCCGGAGGTGCAGCCGCTCTATGCCGGCTACGTCGCCTGGCGCGGGCTCGTCGCCGAGAGCGCCTTTGCGCCCGACGTGCACCGCGACCTCTTCGAGTACTTCGCCTTCTGCCTGCCCCCCGGCGAGCAGATGCTCGGCTATCCGGTCGGCGAGCCCGGCAACGACCTTCGCCCGGGGCACCGCTTCTACAACCTCGTCTGGTACCGCCCGGCGGACGCAGCGACGGAGCTGCCGCGGCTCTTGACCGACGAGAGCGGGGAGACGCATGCGCTGTCGATCC
>JAJKJG010000212.1 GCA_021154065.1 Methylobacterium sp. | reverse complement strand
GGCCTGCGCCATCATCGCCGGGCTGATCGAGCGCCGCTATCCGGGCCAGGAGAAGACGCGGCGCCAGGTCACGATGTCGACCGACCTCGTCTACAACGTGCTGCGCAAGCACGAGCCGCGCCACGTGCTCTTGCGGGCGGCGCGCGCGGATGCGGCAACGGGACTCCTGGACGTGAAGCGGCTAGGCGTGATGCTGAAGCGCATCCGGGGGCGAATCATCCACAAGCCGCTCGACCGCGTCTCGCCGCTGGGCGTCTCCGTCATGCTCGAGATCGGCCGCGAGCGCGTCCATGGCGAGGGCGCCGACGAGGTGCTGGCGGAGGCGGAGGCGGCGTTGCTCGAGGAGGCCATGGCGTGACGGCGTTGCCGCAGCTGAAGTCGATGACATGCGAGATCGCCGTCGCGGGCGTCGCGGCGACGCTCGACCTCTCGGGCGCGATGTATTGTCCCGATCACGACGCGCTCGTCGTCGCCGACCTGCACTTCGAGAAGGGCTCGTCCTTCGCCCGCCGCGGCCAGCTCCTGCCGCCCTACGACACCCGCGAGACGATGGCGCCGCTGGCGCTGGCGATCGAGCGCTACCGGCCCGCGACCGTGATCGCGCTCGGCGACAGCTTCCACGATCTCGACGGGCCCGAGCGGCTCGTCGCGGACGACCGCGCCGCGCTCGCCCGCCTGCAGCAGGGCCGGCGCTGGATCTGGATCACCGGCAACCACGACCGGGCGCTGCCGCCCTCGATCGGCGGCGAGGTCGTCGAGGAGCTCGCGCTCGGCGCTCTCGTGCTGCGCCATGAGCCCGTCGCCGGCGCGGCGCGCGAGCTTGCCGGCCACCTCCATCCGGTCGGCAAGGTGGTGATGCGCGGCCGGGCGGTGCGCCGGCGCTGCTTCGTCACCGACGGCGAGCGCTGCCTCTTGCCGGCGCTCGGCGCCTATGCGGGCGGGCTCAACGCCTGCGACCCGGCGATCCGCCGGCTTTTTCCGAAAGGGTTCACCGCCCATCTCATCGGCGAAGGCCGCATCTTCGCCATCGCCCAGGCGATGCTGTGCCGGGACTGAACGCCGCGAAGCGTGCCCGGCCTATCAACCGCGCCGCTGGCGGAACGCCACGATCTTCTGGTTGTTGGCGGCTCGCTGCAGGCTGGCCTCGATCGTTCGGGCAAGCAGGGCTTGCTGGAACGGCTTCTTGAGCTTCGGCAGGTCCGGGTCGAGGTCGGCCGGCAGCTCGGCAAAGCCGGTCGCGATGATGAGCGGCAACTGCGGCCACTCCGCCTTGACGGCAGCGATCAATTGCGCGCCGGTCATTTTCGGCATGACCTGATCCGTCAGCAGCGTGCGCGCCGCGAAGAATTCCGAGCGCTTCGGCACCGGATGCAGCCTGCAAGGCGGTGTGTCCAAGGTCTTCCAGCATCGCCGCGGTGTTGGCGAGGACGAGCGGATCATCGTCGACGACCAGCACGGCGAGCCCACGAACCGGCGCGACCTGCGGCGCGGGCTCAGTCGCCGCGGCCGCAGGCTCATCGACAGCCTGCGCCGTTGCGAGCGGCAGCCAGATCTCGGCCGTCGTGCCTTCGCCCTTGCGGCTCCTCAGGGCAAACCCACCGCCTGACTGCTCGGCGAGCCCGTGCACCATCGAAAGACCGAGGCCGGTGCCCTTGCCGGTGCCCTTGGTGGTGAAGAACGGCTCGGTCGCACGGGCAAGCGTGGTCTCGTCCATGCCCTCGCCGGTGTCGGTCACGGACAGGCGGATGAAGCGGCCGGAGCCTTCCTCGCGCCCGGCGATGGTGATCGTTCCGCCCTCCGGCATGGCGTCCCGCGCGTTCACGGCGAGGTTGAGAAGCGCCAGCTCGAGCTGATTGGCGTCGACGAGCGCAGGCGGAAGCCGAAGCGGGAAATGCGTCTCGATCCGCACCATCGGTCCGATCGACCTCTGGAGAAGATCGGCCATGCCGCGCACGAGGGCCGATACGTCGACCGCCTGCGGGTCGAGGTCCTGCCGGCGCGCAAAAGCGAGCATGCGCTGGGTCAGGGCGGCGCCGCGTTCGGCACCCTCGACGGCGTTCTCGAGGAGCGCCTTCGATCTGTCGTCGTCCCGCAGGCGTTTGCGCAGTAATTCGAGGTTGCCGAGGACCACCGCGAGCAGGTTGTTGAAATCATGCGCGACACCGCCGGTGAGCTGGCCGATGGCCTCGATCTTCTGCGATTGGCGGAGTGCGGCCTCGGCGCGCCGGCGCGCGGTCACGTCGAGAAGGCCGCCGACAACGCGGATGAACTGCCCGCTCGGGTCCCGTTCGACCTGCTCGGAGACGGCGGCGTCCAGCACCTCGCCGGCTTTCGAAACGAACCGGTATTCCGCGTCCCTCAGCTCGCCGAGCGCAAGCAGCCGCGGCCAATCGACCTTCGTTCGCCTGCCGGCAGACGCTTCCGTCATGAACTCGGTCAAGGGCCGGCCCTTCGCCTCCTCGCGGCGATAGCCGAGGAGATCGAGCCAAGCGTCGCTGACGTGCTCGATGCGCCCATCGCCGTCGAGCGAATGCAAGGGGAGGGGAGTGCGGCGAGAAAGGCTGCGAAAGCGCTCCTCGCTCTCGCGCAATGCGGCGGCCTCGCGCTCGGCGAGGAGCGCGAAGCGCCGGTCGAACATCGCGGCGATGAGAGCCAGGAAAAGGATGAGGAAGGTCGTACCCGCGACCGCGGCCGCGAGTGCCGTTTGGGCGAGGCTCGCGTCGCCATGCCCGTGACCGGCGGCCGAATGCGCGGTGAAGATCGCGCCTGCATCCCCGAATAGTGCATTCCCGATATGGCGAGCCCCATCGCGACGGCTGCGACAAGCTTTTGCACGAGGCCCGTGTTCTGAAAGGCGAGCCAAAGGGCGACCGTCGCGGCCCCCAGGGCGATCAGGACCGAAATCGCCACCCAGAGCGTGTCGTAATCGACATGCGCCCCCATCCGCATCGCGGCCATGCCGGTGTAGTGCATGGCGACGATGCCGAGGCCGACGAAGCATCCGCTGAAAAGAAGAATTTTCGGCGTCGCCTTTTCGCGACTGACGGCGTGAAGCCCGATGCCGGTGACGAGAATGGCGACGATGAGCGACAGGGCCGTCAGCGGGACGTCGTAGCTCACGTCCATCCCAGGCATGCTGAAGGCGAGCATCGCCACGAAGTGCATCGACCAGATGCCGCCGCCCATCGCGACCGCGGATGTCGCGAGCCACGCGTGGCAGGCCCAGCCCGACGAGGCTCGGATGCGGCCGGCGAGATCGAGAGCCGTATAGGAGGCCGCGGTGGCGATCAGAATGGAGAGCGCGACGAGCGTCGTATCGTGTGTTCCGGCGACGGACACGCTCAGTCTGCCCGCAGGCGGCCGAGGGGCGAAACGTATAGCTTAAGCATTCGGGCCGAATCAGCGTGCCACATCAGCAACGTGCGAAGTGAACGGGTCCGACTCTGCGCTGTCAAGGCAAGGGGCGTTCAGGCTAAACCTTCAACGGCCCCGCCGACCAAGGTCAGTCGCGCCGGAAGATCACGCTCGCGATCCAGCCGAACAGCACCGCCATCGCGGCGACCGCGAGGCCGTAGAGGAGGGACCATTCGCGCGCGATCGCCGCGACGTCCTGCTCGAAGCCGGTCTTGACGAGCTCGAAATTCGTCTGGTTGCGGGCCAGCATGACGTTATCCGAGAACAGGATGACGTCGACCTCGTAGTTGCCCGGCGGCGCGATCGCCGGGATCGGCACCGGGGCGCGGAACAGCGACGTGGTCAGGAAGGTGACGCCGCGCGCGTTCTCGAGATAGAGCCGCTCCTGCTTCTGCAGCCGCAGCAGCGCGGCCCGGAACGGCCGGTCGGCGCCGCCGCGCGAATAGGTGAAATCGGGCCCGTTGACGATCGCCTCGAGCCCGACCTTGAGCCGGTTCCTGAGCGCGTCGGTCGTGACCTCCTCGACCTTCCGCGACGACAGCACCGCGATGTAGAGCGGCACGTCGGCGAAGGGCTGCCGGTCGCGGTTGAGCCAGATCGGCCCCATCGGCTCCTTCTCGCGCACGACGAGGGAGGCGCGCGGCCCGCGCACCGTCACGACGACGTCGTAGGGCCCGGTGCGGGCGACGGTCTGGCCGTCCTTCTCGATCGCGCCGAAGACCACGATCGCGGCGCCGGTGTAGTTCGAGGTGATCTGGACGCGGGAGGTCGACAGCGAGGCGACGAGGCTTTCGGCCCGCGCCGGCGCGGCGGCTGCGAGCGTCAGCAGGAATGCCGCGGCGGCCCTCACGGCTTGATCTCCAGCACTTGCACGGAGAACGGCTCGGCCGGTCGCAGCACGAGCTCGATCGCAAAGCGCAGGCCAACGGCGAGGACGAGGATCGCGAGCAGGAAGCGGAACAGCTCGGCCCTGAGATTGCGCCCGGCCCGCGCCCCGAACTGGGCCCCGAAGACACCGCCGAGGATCAGCATCAGGGCCAGCACCACGTCGACGGCGTCGTTCACGACGGTATGGAGGACGGTCGCGGCGAGCGTCGTCCACAGGATCTGGAACTGCGACGTCCCGACCACGACGGTCGGCGGCACGCGGAAGAGGTAGAGCAGCGCCGGCACCACGATGAAGCCGCCGCCGATGCCGAGCACCGCGCCGGCAAATCCGACGAAGAGCGAGAGCGCGATGATCGGGATGACGCTCGTGTAGAGCCTCGACTTCGGGAAGCGCGTCCGCAGCGGCAGGCCGAGATAGGCCGGGTGGTCGCCGGCCCGCCGCATCGGCCGGGCGATGCCGCGGCGCTGGCGCACGAACTCGCGCACGCTCTCCTTCAGCATCAGCCCGCCGATGACGCCGAACAGGGTCACGTAGGAGACGACGATGACGAGCTCAAGCTGGCCCGCCCGGCGCATGACGCTGAAGAACCAGACGCCGAGCATCGTCCCGACGAAGCCCCCGCCGAGGAGGAAGGCTGAGAGCTTGAGGTCGATGGCGTCGCGCCGCCAGGCGGCGAGCGCGCTCGTCATCGACGAGGCGGCGATCTGCGCCTGCTGGGTGCCGACCGCGATCGCCGGCGGGATGCCGAGGAAGATCAGGAGGGGCGTCATCAGGAAGCCGCCGCCGATCCCGAACAGCCCCGAGATGAAGCCGACCGCCGCCCCCATCGCCAGGATGAGCAGCACGTTGACGGGGATCTCGGCGATCGGGAGATAAAGCTGCACCGCGGGATCTTCTTCGGGCGGTCGGGGAGCCCGCAAGTATCGCGGCTTACGATGAACCCGAGCTTACCGCCAACCGTGCCGGCGGGAGCGGGGGCGGTTGAGGCGGGGCGCACCGCCTCCCTCCTCCCGCTCGCGAAGCGAGCGGCGAGGAGGGCCGACTCGGGCGAAGCCCGAGCGGGGTGGGGGGTGCTTCCCCGAGGCGCTTCGTCGACGATCAGGCGCGGGTGTCGGTGGAGTGAGTGCCCTGGCCCAACCGCCGCATCGTTCTCGTCGCCCTCTCGCCTCGCCCAGCCACCCCCCACCCCTACCCCTTCCCCGCCACTCGGCTTCGCCGAGCGGGGGGAGGGAGGAGCGAGAAGCCGACAGGTGTGAATCTGGTACCCCGCAAGGGGGAGGGGAATGCGCGGCGGCCGCCGGCTTCCGCTCTCACGCGGAGTGCCGCGCCAGCACCTTGCGGACGGCCTCGACCAGCTCGTCCTCCGGGACGGAGAACTGTGCCTCGGCCTGCTTTTGCAGATAGGCCTCGCGGTCGTTCTTGGCGATCGCGGCGAGCTCGGCGCCGACTTTGAGGTCCTTGATCTGGACCTTGCCTTCGGCCTTCTCGCTCGAGCCCTGGATGACGGCGCACAGCGCCCCGCGCCGGTCGGCATATTTGAGCTGGGCGCCGAAGCGGCCCTCTCCCAAATACATCTCGGCGCGCAGGAGCGGCTTGCCGTCGCCGCCGCGCAAGCCTCGCAGCTGCGCGACCATGCGCTGGTAGTCGCCGATGCGCTCCGGGTCCATCGCCGTGACGACGACGAGCGGCAGCGGCTTCTGCGCGGTGAGCAGCGGCGAGTTCACGGCTTTGAGCGCCGCGAGCAGCCGCGACACGCCGATCGAGAACCCCGTCGCCGGCACCGGCTCCGAGCGGAAGCGCCCGACGAGCCCATCATAGCGCCCGCCACCCGCGACCGAGCCGAAGCGCACGGGCTGGCCCTGCTCGTTCGGGACCTCGAAGGTGAGCTCGGCTTCGTAGACCGGGCCGGTGTAATATTCGAGGCCGCGGACCACGGAGGGGTCGATGCGGATGCGGCGGCTACCGTAACCAGCAGCTCTCACCAAGCGCTCGATTTCGATCAGTTGATCCAGGCCGGCGTCGAAGATTCCCTCCCTGTCAACCTTCCCTCTGAGTAACTTCAGAAAATTCAGGTTGTCGTACCTCGGGCCGCTACCAAAAGCTGACCTGACATCGTCTTCGATCGTGTCAGCTTCCGCGGCTGGCGTAGTGGTGTGCGGGTTGCTCCAGTCGTCCCGAAAAAAGGCCTGAAAAATAGAATCGGCCTGGTCCTCGCTCAGACCCGCGCCCTTCGTGAAATCCCCGCTCTCGTCCATACGGCCCCTACCGAGCAGCTCGCGGACGCCTTCCCAGCCGAACTTGTCAAACTTATCGATCGCTCTCAGCACCGCGAGGCGCTGCCCCACCGCATCCTCGCCGCCAAGCCCGATCGCCTCCATCACGCCATCGAGCACCTTCCTATTGTTCACCTTGATGACGTAGTCGCCGCGCTTGATGCCGACGCGCTCGAGGGTATCGGCCGCCATCATGCAGATCTCGGCGTCGGCCGCGACGGAGGCGGCGCCGACGGTGTCGGCGTCGAACTGCATGAACTGGCGAAAGCGCCCCGGCCCCGGCTTCTCGTTGCGGAACACCCAGCCGGCCTTGTAGCTGCGATAGGGCTTCGGCAGCGCGTCGAAATTCTCGGCGACGTAGCGGGCGAGCGGCGCGGTCAGGTCGTAGCGCAGGCTGAGCCACTGCTCGTCGTCGTCCTGGAACGAGAACACGCCCTCGTTCGGCCGGTCCTGGTCGGGCAGGAACTTCCCCAGCGCCTCGGTGTACTCGACGAACGGCGTCTCCAACGCCTCGAAGCCGTAGAGCTCGAAGGTCTCGCGGATCGCGGCCAGCATGCGCTCGGTCGCGGCAAGATCGCCCGGCCCGCGGTCGGCAAAGCCGCGCGGCAGGCGCGGTCGGATCTTGTTGTCCTTGGCCATGAGGTTCGGGTTTCAAGCGCGATCCCTCTCCCGGAGGGAGAGGGGCAGGGGTGAGGGGTTACGGTCTAAGCGGCAAGCCCGCAACCCCTCACCCGGACGGCGCTTCCGCGCCGTCTCGACCTCTCCCGCCGGGAGAGGATATGACGGCGCCATCCGGAGCCGCCCATGACCGCCAGCACCGCCACCGCCGCCGCGGACGACGTCACCCCCTATGCCCGCAAGGCGCTCATCGCCTCGACGGCCGGCTATGCCATGGACGGATTCGACTTCCTGATCCTCGGCTTCATGCTCGCTGCGATCCGCGCCGATCTCGGCCTCTCGCAGTCGGAAGCGGCCTCGCTTGCGACTTGGACGCTGCTCGGCGCGGTCGCCGGCGGCATCGGCTTCGGCATCCTCTCCGACCATCTCGGGCGCGTCCGGGTGCTGACCTGGACGATCCTGCTGTTTGCGGTCTTCACCGGCCTGTCGGCCTTGGCGCAGGGCTACTGGGACCTCGCGCTGTACCGCGCCGTCGCCGGCCTCGGGCTTGGCGGCGAGTTCGGCATCGGCATGGCGCTCGCAGCCGAAGCCTGGCCGGCCGCAAAGCGCGCGCGTGTCGTCCTATGTCGGGCTCGGCTGGCAGGCGGGCGTGCTCACGGCGGCGCTCGTCACGCCGATGCTTCTTCCGGCGATCGGCTGGCGCGGGATGTTCGTCGTCGGGCTCGTGCCGGCCGTCGCCTCGTTCCTGATCCGCCGCGCTGTCGGCGAGCCGCCGCTCTTCGTCGAGCGGGCGAAGGGCGCAAAATCCGCGACGCGCACCATGGCCCCCTTGCGGCTCCTCGTGAAGGACGCAGCGACCGCGAAGATCAGCCTCGGCATGCTCATCCTCTGCTCGGTGCAGAACTTCGGCTATTACGGCATCATGATCTGGATGCCGGGGTATCTCGCGCGCCAGTTCGGCTTCGGCCTGCCGCAGGCGGCGGTGTGGACCTCTGTGACGATCCTTGGCATGGCGTTCGGCATCTGGCTGTTCGGCGAGCTCGCCGACCGCATTGGGCGCAAGCCCGTGTTCCTCGCCTATCAGGCGGGCGCTGCCGTGATGGTCGTCGTCTACTCGCAGCTCAAGGACCCGACCGCGGCGCTCGTCGGCGGCGCCGTCATGGGGATGTTCGTCAACGGCATGCTCGGCGGCTACGGCACGCTCATGTCCGAGCTCTACCCGACCGAGGCCCGCGCGACGGCGCAGAACGTGCTGTTCAATCTCGGCCGCGCCGTCGGCGGCTTCGGCCCCCTCGTCATCGGCGCCCTCGCCAGCGCGTACTCATGGCAGATGGCGATCGCGCTCCTTGCCGCGATCTATGTGCTCGACATGCTGGCGACGGCGCTGCTCATTCCGGAGCGGAAGGGGGTGGCGCTGGAGTGATCACCTCTCCCGGAGGGAGAGGTCGAGTCTGCGAAGCAGACCGGGTGAGGGTTTACGCCCTTCCCGGTTGGACCATAACCCCTCACCCGGACGGCTGACGCCGTCTCGACCTCTCCCTCCGGGAGAGGTTGGTCACCCGACCGCCCGCAGCACCTTCCCCACCTTGTCGACGATCTCGCCGATCTCGTCCTCGGAGACGGTCAGCGGCGGCGACAGGGCGATGGTGTCGCCGGCGATGCGGAACATCAGGCCGATGTCGTGGAAGGCGCGCTCCATCGCCTCGTAGGCGCGGGCGCCGACGGCGTTGGCCTTCGAGGCGAGGTCGATCGCGCCGACGAGGCCGAGGGTGCGGATGTCGACGACGTTCGGCAGCCCTTTCAGGCTCATGATCGCATCGGCCCACGGGCCTTCGAGCGCCCGGGCGCGCTCGAACAGGCGCTCGTCGCGGTAGATGTCGAGCGCCGCGAGCGCCGCCGCGCAGGCGAGCGGGTGGGCCGAATAGGTGTAGCCGTGGAAGAGCTCGATGCCCCATTCCGGGCCCTTCATGAAGGCGTCGTGGATGCCCTTGCGGACGATCACGCCGCCCATCGGGACAGTGCCGGAGTTCACCCCCTTGGCGAAGGTGATCATGTCCGGCACGACGCCGTAGCGCTCGGCCGCGAAGGCGAAGCCGAGCCGGCCGTAGCCGGTGATGACCTCGTCGAAGATGAGCAGGATGCCGTGCCGGTCGCAGATCTGGCGCAGCTTCTGCAGGTAGCCCTTGGGCGGCGGCAGGACGCCGGTCGAGCCCGCCATCGGCTCGACGATGACGGCCGCGATGGTCGAGCCGTCGTGCAGCGCGATGATCGGTTCCAGCGCATCGGCGAGGTGGCCGCCCCAGTCCGGCTCGCCCTTCGAGTAGGCCTGCTCGCCGCGATTGTAGGTGTGCGGCAGGTGGTCGACGCCGGCAAGAAGCGAGCCGAAGAACTTGCGGTTGTTGACGATGCCGCCGACCGAGATGCCGCCGAAGCCGACGCCGTGATAGCCGCGCTCGCGGCCGATGAGGCGCGTGCGCTGCCCCTGGCCCGACACGTTCCAATAGGCGAGCGCGATCTTGAGCGCCGTGTCGACCGCCTCGGAGCCG
>JAJKJG010000211.1 GCA_021154065.1 Methylobacterium sp. | reverse complement strand
CGGGTCCTCGTGACGGGGTGCGGCCCGATCGGCGTGCTCGTCGTCCTCGTGGCGCGCCACGGCGGCGCAGCCGAGATCGTCGCAACCGACGTCGCCGACTATCCCCTGTCCGTCGCCCGCGGGGTCGGCGCCACGCAGGGGGTCAACGTCGCGGCCGAGTCCGGGGCGCTCGAGGCCTACGGGGCCGACAAGGGCACGTTCGACATCCTCTTCGAGTGCTCGGGCAACGGCGCGGCGCTCGCCGGAGCGCTCGACGCGGTGCGCCCCGGCGGCATCGTCGTCCAGGTCGGGCTCGGCGGCGAGATGACCCTGCCGATGAACCTGATCGTCGCCAAGGAGCTGCAATTGCGCGGCACCTTCCGCTTCGATCGGGAGTTCGCGCTGGCCGTCGAGTTGATGAGCCGCCGCGACATCGACGTGAGGCCGGTGCTGACCCGCACCGTGCCGTTCCGCGACGCGCCGAGCGCCTTCGCGCTGGCGCAGGACCGATCGCAGTCGCTTAAAGTGCAACTCGCGTTCGCCGACGCGACCTGAGAACACGCGCCGATGAAGATCACTAAGATCGAGACGCTGCGGACGGAGGAGTTCAGCAACGTGCTCTGGGTGCGCGTCCACACGGACGCAGGCGTCGTCGGACTCGGCGAGACCTTCTACGGCGCAGGCGCCGTCGAGGCGCACCTGCACGACACGCTCGCCGGGCGGCTCCTCGGCAGGAATCCCCTCCACATCGAGGCCCTGCACCGGGAGATGACGAACCTTCCGATGGCGCAGTCCTCGACCGGCGCGGAGTCGCGCGCGACCTCAGCGGTCGACATTGCGCTCTGGGACCTGTTCGGAAAGGTCTGCGGCCAGCCGGTGCACCAGATGCTCGGGGGTCTCTGCCGCGAGAAGCAGCGCATCTATAACACCTGCGCCGGCACGCGTTACGTGCGCTCGGCGAACATCAAGCCTGTGTCCAACTGGTCACTCGGCGAGGACGGCGGTCCCTTCGAGGACCTCGACGGCTTCATGACCCGCGCCGACACGCTCGCCGAGAGCCTGCTCGAGAGCGGTATCTCGGCGATGAAGATCTGGCCCTTCGACCCGGCCGCGATCGAGAACCACGGCCTCCACATCACCGCCGAGCAGATGCGGACGGCCGTCGCGCCGTTCGAGAAGATCAGGAAGGCGGTGGGCGACCGCATGGAGATCATGGTCGAGTTCCACTCGCTCTGGAACCTGCCGACCGCCAAGCAGATCGCCCGCGCGCTCGAACCCTACGAGCCGACCTGGTTCGAGGACCCGATCCGGATGAACTCGCCCCAAGCGCTCGCCGAATACGCCCGCTCGACGGATGTCTGGGTCTGCGCGAGCGAGACGCTCGGCTCCCGCTGGCCCTACAAGGAGATGCTGGAGCGCGACGCCACACACGTCGCGATGGTCGATCTGTGCTGGACCGGGGGGCTCACGGAAGGACGCAAGATCGCCGCGCTCGCCGAGACGTGGCATCGGCCCTTCGCGCCGCACGACTGCATCGGTCCGGTCGGGTTCGTGGCGGCGGTGCACGCCTCCTTCAGCCAGCCGAACACGCTCATCCAGGAATCGGTGCGCGCCTTCTACCGCGGCTGGTATCTTGAGCTCGTCACCGAGATGCCGCGCATCGAAGGCGGCTACGTCTATCCGATGGAGGCGCCGGGCCTCGGCGTCGACCTCCTGCCGGCCGTCTTCGAGCGGACCGATCTTTCGGTCAGATCCTCCTCGCTCTGAGTCGGCCATGCGCATCATCTTTCACGGCTCCAACGCGGCTTCGTTCAGCGAAGGCTTCGCCGCCAAGGTCGGTCCGGACGCCGAGGTCACGGTGCTGCCCGACCGGCTCGCGGACGAGGGCGACTGGGCTGCATACGCCGTCGCCGAGGTCATCGTCGGCGCGCGTTTCACCGCCGACCTCCCGCGTCCTGAACGGCTCAAGCTGTTCCATGTGCCCGGCGCGGGCTACGACGGGATCGCGCTCGACGCGCTGCCGGCGGGGGCCGTCGTCTGCAACTGCTTCGGCCATGAGCAGGCCATCGCCGAATACGTCATGGCGGCGCTCCTCGCGCGAAAAGTCCCGCTCACGCAAGCGGACCGTGATCTGCGCGAGGGCCGCTGGACCTATTGGGCTGGCGCGCCCGACCGGCTCCACGGCGAAATCGCCGGATCGACGATCGGGCTCCTCGGCTACGGCCATATCGGCAAGGCGATCGCACAGCGCGCGAAGGCTTTCGAGATGAACGTCGTCGTCGCGAACCGCAGCCCTGTCGCGGCCTCGCCGCTCGTCGACCGCAGCTTCGCCCTCGACGATCTCGCGGCCTTCTTCGCCGCGGCCGACGCCTATGTGGTCTCGCTGCCGCTCCTGCCCGAGACGACCGGGATCGTCGGCCGCGACGCGCTCGCCGCCATGCGCCCGCACGCGGTGATCGTGAATGTCGGCCGCGGACCGACGATCGACGAGACCGCCTTGTTCGAGGCCCTGCGGGACCGGCGGATCGGCGGGGCGATCATCGACACTTGGTACAAGTACCCGACCGCCGACGCCCCCGTCGGGCCGCCCGCGACGCTGCCCTTCGAGAATCTGCCGAACGTACTGATGACGCCGCACATGTCGGGTTGGACGACCGGCACCATCCGCCGGCGGCAGGACGTGATCGCGGAAAATGTCAGGCGAATCCGCGACGGGCGGGATTGCATCAACGTGGTGCGCCCATCAAAACAGTGAGCGGACGGGGCGCAAGTCCCCGACGGCAGGGACGAAACGGTGCCGCGACGGCGCACCAGGGAGAGGCAGGATGAAGTCAGGTTGGAAGGGCTGGGTCGTCGCCGCGAGCGTCGGTCTGTCGCTCGCGCTGGGGGCGGGCGCCGCCTCCGCACAGACGGTTACGGAGATCATCAAGCGCGGCAAGGCGCGCATCGGCGTCCTGATCGGCGCGCCGCCCTACGGCATGGTCGATCCGCGCGGCAACCCGATCGGCTACGACGCCGACGTGGCGGCTGCGATCGGCAAATACATGGGCGTCCCGATCGAGATGGTCGGCCTGACCCCGCCCTCGCGCATCCCGGCGCTCGAGGCGGGCAAGGTCGATTTCCTGGTCTCGACGCTCGCGCCGACCGCCGAGCGCGCCAAGGCGGTGATGTTCTCGATCCCCTACAGCGCGTTCCAAGTCGGGATTTATGCGAAGAAGGACGATCCGATCAAAGGCTGGGCCGACCTCAAGGGCAAGAAGGTCGGCGTGAACCGCGGCTCAAGCCTCGAGCCGGAACTGCTCAAGCGCAAGCCGGAAGGTCAGTACGAGATCGTCTACTTCGAGGACGACGCGACGGTGCTGCAAGCGCTGTTCGCGGGCCAGGTCGAGGCGGTGGCGAGCCCGGACGCGCAGGCGAACGCCGCCATCAAGCTGCGCAACGACACGACTGTGGATCTGAAGTTCTTCTTCGCCAAGCAACCAAACTCGATGGCGATGCGCAAGGACGCCTTCGAGCTTCACCAGTACCTCAATACGATCATCTACAACATGAAGCTCAACGGCGAGCTCGACGAGCTGAGCCGCAAATGGGTCGGCTCGCCGCTCCCCGATCTGGCGACCTTCTGACCGGCTTTAGCCCCGTGGGCGCTGAAGCGCCCACGGGGCTGCCCCTCTCGCCGAAGGTCCAGCATGAAGTTTCAGTTCCAGTTCGAGCCGGTCTTCGCGCAGCTGGGGATCATCCTCCAAGGCGCGCTCCTCACGATCGAGCTCTCGGCGGGCGCGATCGTGCTCGGCTTCGTCGTCGCGGTCCTGCTCTCCGCCGTGCGCGCGATGGGGCCGCGCTGGGCGGGGTGGCTCGTCGACGCCTACGTGGAGCTGTTGCGCAACACGCCGTTCGTGGTTCAGCTCTTCATGGTGTTCTTCGGCCTGCCGGAGCTTGGGATTCGTCTCAGCGCCACGCAGGCCGCGCTCCTCGCGATGACGCTGAACCTGTCGGCTTACGCAACGGAGATCATCCGGGCCGGCGTCGAGTCGATCCATCACTCCCAGCTTGAGGCGGGCTATTCGCTCGCGCTGACGTCCCGGCAGGTCTTCCAGCACGTCGTCCTGGTGCCGGCGGTGGCCAAGGTCTGGCCGGCCCTGTCGAGCCAGTTCGTATTGATGATGCTCGCGTCGAGCATCACCTCCTTCATCTCCGTGCAGGAGATCTCCGGCGCGGCCGCCGTCATCGAGTCGCGCAGCTTCCGCTCCATCGAAACCTACCTTGTGGCGACCGCGATCTATCTCGGCCTCGCGCTCGCGCTGAAGCTAATCCTCTTCACGATCGGACGTTTCGCCTTCCCGCGAGTCTCGGGTCTCGCCCGGGTGCAGACCAAAGGGGAGGCGGCCTGATGGGCCTTGGGCTGAGCGAAGTTTCCTTCTTGTTCGAATCGGCCGGCTGGACGCTGCTCCTCACCGTGATCGCTTTCCTATCGGGCGGCGTCATCGGCGGATTCGTGGCAATCCTACGGCTGTCGCGCAACCGCGTCGTCTCCGGGGCGACGACGGTCTACATCCAGGTCCTCCAGTCGATCCCCGTCCTGATGATCCTGTTCCTGTCCTATTATGGGCTGGCGTTGGCGGGACTGGAACTACCGCCGCTGATCGCGGCCTCGATCTCGCTCGGTCTCTACGTCAGCGCCTACCTCGCCGAGATCTGGCGCGGTTCGATCGAGGCCGTGCCTTATCAGCAGTGGGAGGCGTCTTCCTCCCTCGCGCTGACGCCGACGCAGCAATACGCGCACGTCATCCTGCCGCAGGCGATCCGCATCTCGCTGCCGCCGACGGTCGGGTTCCTCGTCCAACTCGTCAAGAACACTTCGATCGTGTCCGTCGTCGGCTTCGTGGATCTGGCGCGAGCCGGCCAGCTCCTCAACAACGCGTTCTTCCAGCCGTTCCGGATTTTCGGGACGGTCGCGGCGATCTACTTCCTGATCTGCTTTCCTCTGTCGCGCCTGAGCCGATATCTGGAGAGGGTTTTCCATGCCGGTCGTCGTCGTTGAGGACGTTCACAAGCGCTTCGGCGCCGTCGAGGTGCTCAAGGGCGTCTCGCTGACCGTCGAGAGCGGCGGCGTCGTCGCGATCATCGGCCGGAGCGGCTCGGGGAAGAGCACCTTGCTGCGCTGCATGAACGGACTGGAGCCGTTCCAGTCCGGCCGCATTGAGGTCGCCGGCCATGTCGTCGATCAGGACCCCAAGCGGTTGCGCGACCTGCGCCGCGACGTCGGCATCGTTTTCCAGAGCTACAACCTCTTCCCGCACCTCACCGTCGGCGAGAACATCATGCTCGCGCCTCGACTGGCGAAGTCGGTGCCGAAGGCTCAGGCAGCCGCGCTCGCCCGCGAGGTGCTCGTTCAAGTAGGTCTGCTGGAGAAATTCGACGCCTATCCGGACAATCTCTCGGGCGGGCAGCAGCAGCGCGT
>JAJKJG010000210.1 GCA_021154065.1 Methylobacterium sp. | reverse complement strand
GCTGCCGCCAGCGTGTCGGCCCAGGTGCGCACGATCGCGGCAATGCCGGCCTCGAGCTCCTCCTGCGGGATCTGCGGCGTCGCGCCCTCGTCGCGGCCGATGATGTAGTGGGTGCGGGCGAGCGGCCCCTCGGGGTAGCTCGGATAGGCGGCCGACATGCGGCCCTTGTAGGCGCGGGCGAGGTACTCGCCGATGCGCCGGCGCACCGCCGTGTCGTAGCGGTCCTTCGGCACGAAGACGAGCACCGAGACGAAGCGGTCGAACTCGTCCGGCCGCGCCAGCGCCCGGATGCGCGGCCGCTCGGACAGGTTCATGATCTCGATCGCGAAGCGGTAGAGCGTCTCCTCGTCGATCTGGAACAGCTCGTCGCGGGGATAGTTCTCGAGCACGTTGAGGAGCGCGCGGCCGGCGTAGCTCGCCGGGTCGAAGCCGCCGCGCGCCGTCACCTTGGCGACCTTGTGGCGCAGATACGGCACCTCGTTGAGCGAGCTCGTATAGGCGTTGGCGGTGAACAGGCCGATGATGCGCAGCTCGCCCTGCAGGCGCCCTTCCGCCGAGAACAGCTTGACTCCGATGTAGTCGAGATGGACGCGGCGGTGCACGCGCGACTTGACGTTCGCCTTGGTGCTGATGAGCGCCTTCGGGCGGGCCAAGAAGGCGCGGATCTCCGGGCTCATGGTGAGGAGCTCGCCGCCGCGCCGCAGCACCTTCACGGCGGGGTCGCGCAAGAGGCCGAGGCCGGATGCCTCGACCGGATCGGCGGCGGCGTCGCCCTTCGGCAGGCGGTACTCGCGCATGCCGAGGAAGGTGAAATTGTCGTGGGCGAGCCAGTCGAGGAAGGCGACCGCCTCCGAGACCTCGTCGGCCGGCAGCGGCGGCGGATTGGCGCGATAGGAGTAGATCGCCTCGGCGATGCGGGTCCGCATGCCGGGCCAGTCGCGCACCGAGACGGCGACGTCGGCGTAGACCTTGGTCAGCCCCTCGACGAGGCGCCCGCGCGCCGCCTCGTCGTCGACGCGGTCGAGGTGGATCTGGATGAAGCTCTCGCGCCGGGCCCCGACCGGGGCCGACGCGGTCGCCTCGCCGACGAGGCGCGCCAGGGCGCCGCTCTCGTCGCGTTCGACGGCGAGGATCGGATGCGCCACGAGCCGCGGCTCGTAGCCCTGCTCGACGAGCTCGGCGAGGGTCGAATCGAGCAGGAACGGCATGTTCTCGTTGACGACCTCGATCGCCGTGATGTCGCGCCGCCCGCCGCCGCGCTCGACCTCGCGGTCGATGAGGCGCAGATCGGCGCCGTCGTTGCGGCGCGGCGCGCTCAGATGCTCGTAGGCGGTCGCGGCAAGGTCGGCGAGGGCTTGCGGCGTGTAGGGCGCGAGGTCCTCCTCCGGCACCCGCCCGAAGAGCGTGCGGACGAACTCCCGCGGCACGTCCCGCCCGGCGCCAGCGACGAGCGCGCCCGCCTCGTCGAACAGGTCGCGCTCCGGCGCCTTCGCCTTTGCTTTTGCCGGCATGAGAGCCTCCCTGCCGCGACCCTTCGCCCGTGATCGTGCGGCGCCTTTGTTCTAAGCTCGCCGCCGGCTTTAGGACAGAGGGGACGGCGATGAAGGCGAAAGAGCGGGCGCACAAGCCTGAGGTCGGGGTGAAGCCGGCGGCGCAGGAGGTCGACGGGCGGGTCACGGCGCTCGCCCTCAAGGAGGGCGTGCTGTCCGGCGAGATGCAGGCCTATTTCGCGAAATGCGACGAAAAGATCTGCTTCGTGCCGAACGTGCTGCGCGCCTATGCGCACGACAACCAGAAGCTCGAGGCCTTCGCGGCGCTCTACAACGACCTGATGCTCGCGCCCTCCGGGCTGTCGAAGCTCGAGCGCGAGATGATCGCCGTCGTCGTATCGAGCCAGAACCGCTGCTACTACTGCCTCACCGCCCACGGCGCCGCCGTGCGCCAGCTCTCGGGCGACCCGGTGCTGGCCGAGATGCTGGTGCAGAACTACCGCGCCGCGGAGCTCGAGCCCCGCCACCGCGCCATGCTCGACTTCGCCGTGAAGCTTACCGACGCGCCCTCTACGGTCGAGGAGCCGGACCGGGCGCGGCTGCGCAGCGCCGGGTTCTCGGATCGCGACATCTGGGACGTCGCCGCCGTCGCGTCGTTCTTCAACATGTCGAATCGGATGGCGTCGGCCGTCGATATGCGCCCGAACCGGGAATACCACGGGCAGGCCCGGTAGGCCTTGGATTGTGAGAATACGGCCGTGGAAACGGCGTGAAGACACGGGAAAGGCCGCCTTGCGGCGGCCTTTGTCACCCGTCGAAGAGGGTGGCCCGGCTGTCCCGAAACCCCGGGGGGCTGGGGGGCTGACTAACCGGTGAACCGAGAAGCCGGGCCGTCGGGGTAACACCCTGGTTTTCGAAACCCAGTGGGGCTGCGCCTTGGCCGTGATGCGGCGAAATTGTGTTGCGCCTGACGAAGGCGTGAGAGGGTTAAAAAACGTGGCCCCGAAGCCACGGCGATTGCGGTCTCACCCGGTGCCGGATCGGGGTGCCGGCGCCAGCCGCGGCGTGCTCGGCGCGGCCGCGTCGTCGAGGATGTCGCGGCGGCGGTCGGCGATGGCGGCGCGGGCGGAATCGATCGCCAGCATCAGCGCCCCCATGGTCTTCGTGCCGGTGGTGCGCTTGCGGGCGTGGCGCACCGCATGGGTGACGAGGCCGTCGATCTCCATGGCGAGGTCGTCGACCTCGGCGACCGTCTTGGCGCCGCGCGCCTCCGACAGGATGCAGAGCACGCGGTCGAGCACCTGGTCGACGAGCTCGCGGCGCTTGCGCGCGAAGAGCTGGCCGATCCAGGCGAAGGCGGAGCTGAGGCCGCCGCCGGCGAAGAGCGCGATCCAGATCCAGTCGCCGTAGCGGTCCATGAAGCTGCGCTGCTCGCGGAAATAGTAGTCGATCGCGCCCTGGTGGTTCGGCAGGGCGGCGCTCGTCGAGGTCTCGGTCTCGGGCGCCTTCATCAGGTCGATCGCGGGCTCCGTCTGGGCGACGCGCGGCCGCAGCTGGAACAGATGCTGGGCGACCTTGGCGATCACCACCCGGTCGGCGTCCATCCTGGCCATCAGCCGATAGGAGACGGCGAGCGTCTTCACGTCCTCCTCGGGCGTCTTCGGCCGGCCGCCGAGGCTGCCGGGAGCGATCGTGAACGTCGAAAGCGCCGGCCTCTTCTGCGCCAGCGCCTCCGCCTCGTCGACGCCGACGACCGCGACCTTGCCGCCCGAGACCTTCGCGACGACGCTCATGAGCCCGCCCGCCTCGGCGCTCGCCGGCGCGGCGATGAAGCCCAGCGCGTCGATGCGCTTCTGGGCGAAACTCTCCTCGACCTCGTCGCGGGCGAGCGGCACGAGGGTGAGGTTCGGCGCCGCAAGCTCGTAGTGCTCGAGCACTTTCGCGATCGCCGGCAGGTCGGCTTCGTGGTGGCTCACCACCCCGAGCCGCTTGCCCGCGAGGTCGCCGAGGTCGTCGATCTTGCCCGCCTTCGGGGCGGCGAAGATCAGCGCCTCGTCGCGCAGGATCGCAACCGTACCGCCGTTGTTCGGCAGCAGCACGTCCGGGCGCACGACGGCAAGATCCGCTCTTCTCGCCTGAAGCGCTTCGGCGCTCTTCCTGACGTCGTCGAAGGGCAGGACGCGCAGGCGCACGTCGCGCTTCTGGTCGACGAGCGCCTGGGCGAAAGCCCGCATCAGCCGCTCCTCGACCCCGCCGCGCGGCCCGACCGCGACCGTCAGCGTCGTCGGCGAGACGAAGTACCAGTAGCCGAGCGCGAAGACGCCGGCCAGGACCGCGATCCCAAGCGATGCGAGGAAGAAGACCCGGTCCTTGCGGATGCGGAAGAGACGCCACATGGGCTCAGAAGCTTTCGGGCGAGGCGCTCTCGCGGGGCGATCTCAGGCAAAACCGACCAGCTTGGCAATCGTTGCACGGCAATTCGTCGCTGCAGAGGGCGAGCGCCCAGGAAACGGGCAAAAAGCCTCGGAAAAGCGCGTCAAATTGGGCACACTCCACAACCTTAAGACTCCGTAAAGGGTTGCAGGCGTTGAATTCCCGACCTGGAACCATACAGTTGGGCACACGGTTAGTGGCAGGCCCGGCTCGCGCGAGCGAGGGAACAAGGGCCCCGACCATGGGGGTACAAATGGACCTCGCGTACTACTGGTACGAAGCCGCGCATCTTATGTTGTCGCCGGCCCGCGCGGCCTCCGACGTCGGGCGTCTGATCTTCAACAATCCCGCCAATCCCCTGACCCACACGCCCTACGGCCGCACCGTTTCGGCGGCCTGCGAGCTCTTCGAGCGCACGACCCGCCGCTACGGCAAGCCGGCCTTCGGCCTTAACCAGACGAGCGTCAACGGCCAGCGCGTGCCGGTCACCGAGCGCGTCGTCTGGGAGCGACCCTTCGGGCGGGTGATCGCCTTCGACCGGGCGCTCAATTTCGCGCACCGGCCGCAGCCCAAGATCCTGATGGTCGCGCCGATGTCGGGGCATTTCGCGACGCTCTTGCGCGGCACCGTCGAGGCCTTCCTTCCGACCCACCAGGTCATGATCGCCGATTGGGCCGACGCCCGCATGGTGCCGCTGTCGGAGGGCGGCTTCGACCTCGACGATTACATCGACTACCTGATCTCGATGTTCCGGGCGCTCGGCCCCGACCTCCACGTTATGGCGGTGTGCCAGCCGTCGGTGCCGGTGATGGCGGCGATCGCCCGCATGGAGGCCGAGGACGACCCGCTGACGCCGCGCTCGATGATCCTGATGGGCGGCCCGATCGACACCCGGCGCTCGCCGACCGCGGTCAACAAGGTCGCCCAGGAGCGCGGCGTCGACTGGTTCCGCCGCAACTGCATCGTCAAGGTGCCGGCGTCGTATCCCGGCTTCTGGCGCGACGTCTATCCCGGCTTCCTCCAGCTTTCCGGCTTCATGGCGATGAACATGGACCGGCACCTCACCGCCCATTACGACATGTTCAAGCATCTCGTGCGCGGCGACGGCGATTCGGCCGAGAAGCATCGGGAGTTCTACGACGAATACCTGGCGGTCATGGACCTGACCGCCGAATATTACCTTCAGACCGTCGAGAAGGTCTTCGTCGATCATGAGCTTCCCAACGGCACCATGATGCACCGCGACAAGCCCGTCGATCTCAAGGCGATCCGCCGTTGCGCCATCATGGCGATCGAAGGCGAGAAGGACGACATCTCCGGCGTCGGCCAGACGCTCGCGGCGCTGCAGTTGACCCCGAACCTCGCCGTCGAGAAGAAGGTCTACCATCTCCAGCTCAATGTCGGCCATTACGGCGTCTTCAACGGCTCCCGCTTCCGGTCCGAGACGGCGCCGCGAATCGCCGATTTCATCCTCAACGAGGAGATGGGCGTCAACGCCGGCCGGCGGGCGCCGCCGCGCCTGCGCAAGGTCGTGGGCTAGCCGCTCATCGGTCGCGGGTCGCGGCTAAGCAGAAAAACAAAATCGCGCAAGATGACATTGCGCGCGGCTGACAAGGCTGAAGCCTAGCTGCAAGATCGCGGGCGATGGGATTCGCCCTTTTCCGCCGGCCTCCGGACCCGCCCCACCTCGACGTGAGCCACGCCGGGAAGCGGTTCCGCGTCGCCTTGAGGCGTCGCAACACCGCCCGGCGGATCACGCTCCGGGTGTCGAGCGCCACCGGCGACATCGTCCTGACCCTGCCGCAGCGCACCGATCTCGACACCGCCAGGCGCTTCGCCGACGCCCATGGCGACTGGATCGCGACCCGGATCGCCAAGGTGCCGCGCCGGGTCCGGCTCGCCCATGGCGCCAAGCTGCCCTTCCGCGGCGTGCCGCACCGGATCGTGCACTGGTCGGCGATCCGCGGCGTCACGAGCGCGACCCTCGACCCCTATGGCGAGCCGGTGATCGCCGTCACCGGCGAGCCCGCCCATGTCGCCCGCCGGGTGCGGGAGTTTCTAGAGCGAGAGGCCCGCCGCGACCTCGCCGAAGCGGTGATCCGCCACACCGCGGCGCTCGGCGTCCCGGCGCGGCGGCTGACGGTGCGCGATACGACGAGCCGCTGGGGCTCGTGCTCGGCCAAGGGCTGCCTGAGCTTCTCCTGGCGGCTGATCCTCGCCCCCCCGTTCGTGCTCGACTACCTCGCCGCGCACGAGGTCGCGCACCTCAAGGAGATGAATCACTCGCACCGCTTCTGGCGCATCGTCCACGGCCTGTGCGAGCGCACCGAGGAGGCCGAGCGCTGGCTCAAGCGCCACGGCAGCGAGTTGCACAAGTTCGGGTAGGCGGGCAGCCGCGGGCAGCCGGGCCCGCCTCGAGAGCAGCGCTAAAGCATGATCCCGAAAAGTAGCTACCGGTTTTCGGAAAAGATCATGCTCGAACAAAGAGGTAGAGCGAGATGACGACTCGACGAGAAGTCATCGCGCTCTACCGCGTCGCCGGCTGAAGCTCCTTGCCGAGGAGCGTCTTGAGGTCGATCGACGTCGCGATGGCGAGATAGCCGACCCGGTTCGGGTGCAGCTTGTCGCCGGGGCCGCCGGCGGTGCTGTCCGGCACGAACTCGGGTTTGAGGCCGCCGGTCTGCGGGTCGAGGGTCGCCCGGTCGAAGTCGAGCACCGCGTCGAACACCCCCGACGCGCGGATGAACTCATTGAGGCGCTTTCGCTTCTCGTCCTGCTCCGGGAAGCCGTGGGCGG
>JAJKJG010000209.1 GCA_021154065.1 Methylobacterium sp. | reverse complement strand
GCCGGAGAAAACATCATGGCAGACGCGCCAAGGCCGCGGCCTGCGCCCGAGAACGAAATCGCGCCGGCCGAGACGCCGACGCTTGCGAGCCTGATGACGCTGCTCGTCGGGGTCGCGGCGGTCGCGGCGCTCTATTTCGGGCGCGACGTATTCCTGCCGATCGTGCTCGCGGTGCTGCTCGCTTTCGTGCTGGCGCCGTTCGTCGACCTCATGCGCCGGCTCGGGCTCGGACGGGTGTTCTCGGTCATCGTCGCGGTGCTCGTCGCGCTCGGGGTGATCGGCACGCTCGGCACGGTCATGGGGCTGCAGGTGGCCGAGCTCGCGAGCGACCTGCCGCGCTACGAGCAGACGATCCGCGACAAGGTCGGCGGGCTGAGGGAAGGCGTCCTCGGCCGCCTGTCGACCCGGATGCGGCACCTCGGACGCGAGATCGAGCGTGCGACGAAGGACGAGCAGGCCCCGGCCCCGACGCAGACGCCGGCGCAGGCCGCGCCCGAGCCGCAGAAGCCGCTGCCGGTCGAGGTCCGCCAGCCCGATCTCACGCCACTCGAGCTCGCGCAGCGCTTCGTCGCGCCGGTCCTGCACCCGCTGGCGATGCTCGGCATCACCTTCGTGGTGCTGATCTTCATCCTGCTCCAGCGCGAGGATCTGCGCGACCGCATGATCCGGCTGTTCGGGTCGAGCGACCTGCACCGCACCACCGCCGCCATGGACGACGCGGCGCGCCGGCTCTCGCGCTTCTACCTCACCCAGCTCGCGCTCAATGCCGCCTTCGGGGTCTGGACCTCGGCCGGGCTCTGGATCATCGGCGTGCCGAGCCCGGTGCTGTGGGGCATCCTCACCGCGCTTCTGCGCTTCGTGCCCTATGTCGGCTCCTTCATCGCGGCGCTGCTGCCGATCGGGCTTGCGGCCGCCGTCGATCCCGGCTGGTCGATGATGCTGTGGACGGCGGCGCTGTTCATCGTCTCCGAGCCGTTCATGGGCCACGTCGTCGAGCCGTTCGTCTACGGCAAGAGCACCGGCCTGTCGCCGTTCTCGGTCGTCGTCTCGGCGATCTTCTGGACCTGGCTCTGGGGTCCGATCGGGCTCCTGATCGCGACGCCGCTGACGCTCTGCCTCGTCGTGCTCTGGCGCCATGTCGAGCGCCTCGAGTTCTTCGACGTGCTGCTCGGCGACCGGCCGGCGCTGAGCCCGGCCGAGAACTTCTACCAGCGCATGCTTGCCGGCGATCCGGACGAGGCGCTCGAGCACGCCGAGCAGCTGCTGAAGGAGCGCTCGCTGTCGTCCTACTACGACGAGGTCGCGTTGAAAGGCCTGCAGCTCGCCGCGAACGACGCCGCCCGCGACGTCCTCACCCCGGCCCAGATCGAGCGCATCAAGGAGGCGATCAAGGGCCTCGTGCACGATCTCGGCTCGGTTCCGGACGCCGAGCCGCCGAAGGAAGAGGAGAAGGCGGAGCCGGTCGCGGCGCCGATCGCCGAGAAGGCGCTGGCGAAGGAGCCGCCGGTCGAGGAGCCGGCGCCGGCCGCAGAGGAGCTGCCCGAGAGCTGGCGCGGCGAGGCGCCGATCATGTGCATCGCCGGCCGCGGCGCGCTCGACGAGGCGGCGGCGACGATGCTGGCGCAGCTCCTGCGCAAGCACGGCCTCGGCGCCCGCGTCGTGCCGCACGAGGCGGTGTCGCGCTCGAACATCATCGGGCTCGATACCAAGGGCGTCGCGATGGTGTGCGTGTCCTACCTCGAGATCAAGGGCAACCCGGCGCACCTGCGCTATCTCCTGCGGCGCCTGCGCCAGAAGGTCGGCGACGCCCCGATCCTCGTCGGCCTGTGGCCGGCCGAGGAGCCGGTGATGACGGATGAATCGCTGCGCGCGGCGATCGGCGCCGACTATTACGTCGCCTCGCTCCGCGAGGCCCTGAAGGCGTGCCTCGAGGCGGCGCGCGCCGCGGCCCAGAAGGCGGCCGAGGCCAAGGACGCAGAGCGGCCGACGAAAGTCGCGGCCGAATAGCCGGGCGGCGCGGCGCGCGTGGGCGCCGGCGAAAACCGGGGCTTTCCAGGGCCATATAACGGGTTTTTTAGGAACATCCCGTCTTGATGGCCGATCAGGAAGGGGCTCCGGGTGCCGTTCGCACGTCTGCTCGAAGATTTCGCCGAGATCGCGTCCGATTGGTTCTGGGAGATGGACGCGGATCTGCGCTTCTCCTATTTCTCGAGCCGTCTTGCCGCGGTCGCCGGCGTCGAGCCCGACCGCGAGGTCGGCAAGAGCCGGCTCGACATCGCCGCGAACGCCGCCGACCGGGCGTTCTGGCAGGCCCATATCGACGATCTCCTGGCGCGCCGGCCGTTCCGGGACCTCGTCTATCCCTACAGTCATCGCGACGGCAGCGTGCGCTGGTTCAAGATCAGCGGCCAGCCGCGCTTTGCCGCCGACGGCGCCTTCCTCGGCTACCGCGGCGTCGGCTGCGACATCACCGCCGAGCGCGAGACGCAGGAGCGTCTCGCCGCGACCCACGCGGCGCTGCAGAAGATCAACCGCGAGCTGGCGCGGCACAATCTGCGCTTCGACACCGCCCTCAACAACATGACCCACGGCCTGTGCATGTTCGACGGCGAGCGCCGGCTCATCGTCTGCAACACGCGCTACGCCGAGATGTACGGGCTCACCCCCGATCTTACCCAGCCCGGCACGAGCTACGACGACCTCCTCGCCCATCGGCTGGCGACCGGCATCTACCCGAAGAGCGGGGCCGAGCAATACGCCGCCGACATGATCTCGACGGTCGAGGACCGCACGCCGAAGACGCGGCTCCTCGAGCTTGTCGACGGCCGCACCTTCTCGGTCTCCTTCCAGCCGATGCCGGACGGCGGCTGGGTCGCGACGCACGAGGACGTCACCGAGCGCAAGGCGGCCGAGCGCGCGCTCGCCGAGCAGAACCGCCGCTTCGACGCCGCCCTCAACACCATGGCCCAGGGGCTCGGCATGTTCGACGCCGAGGGCCGGATCATCGTCTGCAACCGTCGCTACGCCGAGCTCTACAAGCTGCCGCCGGAGCTGACCCTGCCCGGCACCTCGATCCTGACCGTGCTCGAGCACCGGCTCGCGGTCGGCACCGGGCCGAGAGAGCTCGAGCCCTACCGCGACCAGCAGCTGACGAGCGCCTTCCAGGGCCGCGCGAGCCACTATCGGCTCGAGCTCCAGGACGGCCGCACGATGCAGATCAGCCACGAGCCGATGGTCGACGGCGGCTGGGTGGCGACGATCGAGGACGTCATCGAGACGATCCGCGCTGAGGCCCGCATCGAGCACATGGCGCGCCACGACGCGCTCACCGGGCTCGCGAACCGCGTGCTCTTCCGCGAGGAGATGGAGAAGGCGCTCGTCCGGGTGGCGCGCGGCGAGACGGTTGCCGTGCTCTGCCTCGACCTCGACCACTTCAAGAGCGTCAACGACACGCTCGGGCATCCCGTCGGCGACGGCCTCCTCAAGGCGGTGACCGAGCGCCTCCTCGCCTGCGTGCGCGACACCGACACCGTCGCCCGCCTCGGCGGCGACGAGTTCGCGATCCTGCAGGCCGGCCTCGACAAGCCGGAATCCGCCGCGATCCTGGCGCAGCGCCTGATCGACGACGTCTGCGAGCCCTACGACATCGACGGCCACGAGGTGGTGGTCGGGGCGAGCGTCGGCATCGCCATCGCGCCGAGCGACGGCGACCATCCCGACCAGCTGCTCAAGAACGCCGACATGGCGCTCTATCGCGCGAAATCGGACGGGCGCCGGCTCTACCGCGTCTTCGAGCGCGAGATGGATGCGCGGCTGCAGGCCCGCCGCGCGCTCGAGCTCGATCTGCGCAAGGCGCTCGCCGACGGCCAGTTCGAGCTGTTCTATCAGCCGCTCATCGACCTGCGGACCGAGACCATCAGCGGCTGCGAGGCGCTCTTGCGCTGGAACCATCCGGGGCGGGGCCTCGTGTCGCCGGCCGAGTTCATCCCGCTCGCCGAGGAGATCGGGCTCATCGTGCCGCTCGGCGAATGGGTGCTGCGCGAAGCCTGCCTCGAGGCGGCGAAATGGCCGCGGCGCATGAAAGTCGCGGTCAACCTGTCGCCGGCGCAGTTCAAGCGCCGCAACCTCGCCCCGGCGGTGGTGCGCGCGCTTGCCGCCTCGGCGCTCTCCGCGAACCGGCTCGAGCTCGAGATCACCGAGTCGGTCCTCCTCCTCGAGGACGACGCGACGGTGAAGACGCTGCATCTCTTGCGCGGGCTCGGGGTGCGCATCTCGATGGACGATTTCGGCACCGGCTATTCGAGCCTCAGCTACCTGCGCAGCTTCCCGTTCGACAAGATCAAGATCGACCGCTCCTTCGTGCGCGACCTCGCCGAGAAGGAGGACTGCGCCGCGATCGTGCGCGCCGTCGCCGGCCTCGGCGCGAGCCTCGGCATCACGACGACCGCCGAGGGCGTTGAGACGGTCGAGCAGCTCGCGCTGGTGCGCGCCCAAGGCTGCACCGAAGCCCAGGGCTACCTCTTCTCCCGCCCGCGCCGGGCCTGCGACCTGCCGGCCGTCTTCGCCGAGCAGGGGGCGCGTGGGGCGGCGCGGAGCGCGGCCTGACCGTTTTCCGGGAGCGGCGCTACTCGGCGTCGGGCTGCTTCTCCGGCACCGCGTCCGCGAAGGCGGGGAGCGTCGCGCATTGCGCCTCGATCGCGAGCAGCGTGGGGCAGGCGGAGAGGTCGCTGTCGACGCGCCGGGCGTTCGCAAGCTGCGGGATGAGGCAGACGTCGGCAAGGCTCGGCTCGGCGCCGAAGCAATAGGGGCCGCGCCGGCCTTCTTTCGTCACCAGCGCCTCGCAGGCGGCAAGGCCGCTCTCGACCCAATGCCGGTACCAGGCGTCGATCGTCGCCTGGTCGTGCCCGAGCGGCGCCTTGAGGTATTTCAGGACCCGCAGGTTGTTGAGCGGGTGGATGTCGGCCGCGATCGCGAGCGCGAAAGCGCGGATGTCGGCGCGATCGGCGGCGTCGCCGGGCAAGAGCGCCGGGTCGGGGTGCATCTCGTCGAGCCATTCGATGATCGCGAGCGACTGCGTCAGCACCCGCCAGCCGATGTCGAGCGCCGGCACGAGCCCCTGCGGGTTCAGCCGCAGGTAATCCTCGGCGCGCTGGTCGCCCCGGCGCAGATGGATCGGCACGTACTCCGGCGCGACGCCCTTGAGGTTGAACGCGATGCGGCAGCGATAGGCGGCCGAGGAGCGGAAGTAGCCGTAGAACTTCACGTGCCTCAAGCCCGCTCGCGCTCTTCGTAGAAGCCGAGCTTCTGCTGCAAAGGCGCGTCATGGATGCGGATCAGGAAGGCCTCGCCGTCGGCGACGTGCTCGACCGTCGCGAACACCGGCGCCGAGAAGGTGTCGCCGCGCGTCCACGCGAAGCTCTCGCCGTTGATCGTCGAGCGCCCGGCGCCCTCGACGACGTGGAACACGGCGCTCGACGAGCGCAGCGCCGGCCGCGCCGTCTCCTTCGGGCGCAGCATCATCGCCGTGAAACCCATGGTCGGCAGGCAAGAGTCGCCGGTCTCGGGGTTGACGTAGTCGAGCTCGATCGGCTCGCCGCGGGCGGCGTGCTCGCCTTGCGCCCGCAGCGCCTTCTCGGTGTGCCGCCACGGGAAGCGCAGGAGCGGGTAGCGCCGGCGCTCGCCGCCGTTGCCGCGGGCCGGCACGAGGCCGGGCTGGCTGTACTCGACCTGCGACGCGTCCGGCCGATTGCGCGGCGCCTGCAGCTCGCCTTCTTCGGCGTAGGAGCCTTCGAGGAAGACGAACAGCGGCAGGTCGAGCGCGTCGAGCCAGATCACCGGCTCGGTGCCGTCATGGCCATGGTCGTGCCACATGCCGCCCGGCGTCAGGATGAGGTCGCCGCGCTCCATGGCGCATTTCTCGCCATCGACGATGGTGAAGGCGCCTTCGCCCTCGACGACGATGCGCGCCGCGCTCGGCGTGTGCTTGTGCGCCGGCGCCTTCTCGCCGGGGAGGAGCAGCTGGAGGCCGACATAGATCGACGACGTGACCTGCATCGCGCCCTTGCCGCGGCCGGGATCGTTCAGCACCAGCACGCGGCGCTCGGCCTTCTCGACCGGCGTCAGCTCGCCGGCCTTGAGCAGCAGCGGCCGGATGCGCTCGAAGCTCCACAGCGCCGGCTTCGTGACCGGGTTCGGCCGGTCATGCGGCAGGACGTTGCGCATCATCGGCCAGAGCGGCGAAACGCGCTCGCCTTCCATCGACTGCCGGTAATCGGCGGGAAGCTCCTCGAGGGTGCCGAGCTGGGCGGTCATGAGGCGTCTCCTGGGGATTTCCCGATCCCTGTGGCCCGGCTCGCGCGCCGCGGCTTCCGGCGACGATTTGGCGGGCCGGGCGTTGTGCCTCCGGAGTATGCAAAGCACCCCCATGCTGTCAATTTGAGCCCAACCCTCCGGTCGACAGAATCGAGCTTCCGCATGAACGCGCCGTTTCGCTTCAATGCTGCCGCCGCCCTTGCCGCGCTCGCCCTGGTGCTTGCCGCTCCGGCGCTCGCCCAGAAGCTTTCCGACCGCCCGATCTTCATCGTCGTGCCGTTCACGCCCGGCACCGGCATCGACGTGTTGGCGCGCATCGTCGGCGAGGAGCTGCGCCAGCGCTGGAACCAGCCCGTCGTGGTCGAGAAC
Source organism: Methylobacterium sp. (assembly GCA_021154065.1). The sequence continues at coordinate 7,156 of JAJKJG010000209.1, read as the reverse complement.
AAGCCCGGCGCCAGCGGCAACATCGGCACGCAGGGCGCGGCCCGCGCCGAGCCCGACGGCCACACCATCATGATGACGGTCAACACCTTCGTGATGAACGCCAGCCTCTACAAGAGCCTGCCTTATGACCCGGTGCGGAGCTTTACGCCGATCGTCGAGGTCGCGACCGGGGCGCTGGCGCTCGCGGTGCACCCCTCCGTCGCGGCGAAAACGGTCAAGGAGCTGATCGCCGCCGCGAAGGCGAAGCCAGGCGAGATCACCTACGCCTCGCCCGGGCGCGGCACGCCGCAGCATCTCGCCATGGAGCTGTTCAAGCTGACGGCGCAGGTCGATCTCAAGCACGTGCCCTATACGGGCTCGGCCGGCGCCGTGAAGGACCTCGTCGGCGGCCATGTCAAGGCGATGTTCATCCCCGTTCACACCGTGCTGCCGCTCGCCCAGGATGGGCAGCTGCGGGTGCTGGCGATCGGCAGCGAGGCGCGCTCCGGGCTTGCGCCCGCCGTGCCGACGCTCGCCGAGGAGGGCATGACCGGCTTCGACGTCGACCTCTGGTACGGGCTCCTCGCGCCGGCCGCCACGCCGCCGGAGATCGTCGCCCGCTACAACACCGCCGTGAACGAGATTCTGGCGACGCCGCGCGTCAAGGAGGCGCTCGAGAAGCAGGGGCTCGCGGCCGTCGGCGGCGCGCCCGAGCGCCTGCGCGACCTCCTCGCGACGGACCTCGCCCGCTGGGCGCGGGTCGTGAAGGACGCCGGCATCACGGCCGAATGAGCCCGATCGACGACGTCGCGATCATCGGCGCCGGCATCGGCGGGCTGACGCTGGCGCTGACGCTGCACCGCGCCGGCATCCCATGCACCGTCTATGAAGCCGCCGAAGAAATCCGGCCCGTCGGCGTCGGCATCAACGTCCTCCCGCATGCCACGAAGGAGCTGGCCGAGCTCGGGCTCGAGCCGGCGCTCGCCCGCGTCGCCGTGACGACGAAGGAAGCCACCTTCTTCAACCGCTTCGGCCAGCTGATCTATGCCGAGCCGCTCGGCCGCGATGCCGGCTACGCGCATCCGCAATTCTCGATCCACCGCGGCGACCTGCAGCAGGTGCTGCTCGACGCCGCGCGCGAGCGGATCGGGCCGGCGCGCATTTTCCTGGGCTGGAGCTGCACCGCGGTCGAGCAGGACGGGGAGGGGACGACACTCCATTTCCGTGATCCCTCCGGCAAGCCGTTGCCGCCGCGGCGGGCGGCCGTCGCGATCGCCTGCGACGGCATCCACTCCGTGGTCCGCAAGCAGTTCTTCCCGGACGAAGGCCCGCCGCGCTATTCGGGCGTCAACATGTGGCGCGGCACGACGCGCTGGCAGCCGTTCCTGTCCGGCGCCAACATGGTCCGGGCCGGGTGGCTCGCGACCGGCAAGATGGTCATCTACCCGATCCGCGCCGCCGTCGACACCGAAGGCCGCCAGCTCGTGAACTGGGTCGCCGAGATCGAGACGCCGCACCATCGCCGACGCGACTGGAACCGCCCCGGCAATCTCGACGATTTCCTGCCCGCCTTCGCCGACTGGCATTTCGACTGGCTCGACGTGCCGGCCTTCCTCGCTGCCGCCGACATGGTGCTCGAATTTCCGATGGTCGATCAGGACCCGCTGCCGCGCTGGAGCCGCGGCCGCGTCACGCTCCTCGGCGACGCCGCCCACCCGATGGTGCCGCGCGGTTCGAACGGCGCCGGCCAGGCGATCCTCGACGCCGCCGCGCTCGCCGAGTGCCTTGCCGCGACGGACGACCCGGCGGCGGCGCTCAAGGCCTACGAGGACCGCCGCCGCGAGGCGACGGCGAGGATCGTGCTGGCGAACCGGACGAAGCCGCCGGACGCGATCCTCGGCGAGGTCTTCCGCCGAACCGGCGACCGCCCGTTCCGCCACATCGACGACGTCATCAGCCGCGACGAGCTCGCGGCGATGTCGGAGGGCTACAAGCGGATCGCCGGCTACGACCGGGACGGGCTCGATGCCAAGGCGAGCGGCTCCGCCGAGCGCGTCCGCCCGGCTCGATCATAGGGCCGCGCCCGCCGCGGCGGCGGAACCCGCCCCGCCTTCCCCTTGTTGTGCAAGGGCGGCCGGCGGCTACGCTTGCGGGGCGGGCGCCGCGACGCGTGCCGGCACGAGCCGAAAGGGCGTCATGAACCTCCACGAAGCGCCGCCGAACCCGGCCGGCTATCCGGCCCTGGCGATCGACGCCAAGGCCGAGCCGACCCTCAAGAACCCGGAGGCGGAGGCGTTCTATACCGAGGCGCTGCGCCACCTCGTCGAGCTCGGGGTGCCGTTCCTCCTCGCCGGCACCTACGCGGTCTCGGCCTATACCGGCATCAGCCGCGCCACGAAGGACCTCGACGTCTTCTGCAAGGCCGGCGACTACCCGCGCATCCTGTCGCATTTCAAGGATCGCGGGCACGCGATCGAGGTCGAGGACGAGCGCTGGATCGGCAAGGTCTACAAGGGCCCGCACTTCTTCGACGTGATCTTCGCCTCCTCGAACGGCACCATGCCGGTCGGCGACGAATGGTTCGAGAACGCGCGCCAGATCGAGGTCTTCGGCACGCCGGTGCGCATCGTCGGGCCGACCGAGCTCGTGTGGTCGAAATGCTTCATCCAGCTCCGCCACCGCTACGACGGCGCCGACGTCGCCCACACCATCCTCAAGGCGCACGAGGCGATCGATTGGCGGCGCCTCCTCGCCTACATGGAGGTGCATTGGGAGGTGCTGCTGATGCACCTCCTGAACTTCCGCTGGATCTACCCGACCGAGCGCGACAAGGTCCCGCGCTGGCTGATGGACGAGCTCCTCGAGCGCCTGCGCCACCAGCTCGAGCTGCCGCCGCCGCAGATGAAGGTCTGCCGCGGCCGCATGTTCTCGCGCATCGACTACGAGATCGACGTCAAGGAATGGGGCTTCGCCGACGTCGGCGGCGAGGGCGAGTGGCGCAACGATTGAGGCACTTGAAATGGCTGAGGGCAACGGCAGGCTGAAGGTCGCGGCGATCGGCGACCTGCACGTCAAGGAGGACCAGGCGGCACCCTTCCGCGAGCTCTTCGCCGAGATCGCCAAGGCCGCCGACGTGCTGGTGCTCACCGGCGACCTCACCGATCTCGGCAAGCCGAAGGAGGCCGAGATCCTGGCCGAGGATCTGCGTCATTGCGCGGTGCCGGTGATCGCCGTCCTCGGCAACCACGACTACGAATGCGGCCACGTCGACGAGGTACGGGAGATCTTCCGCGCCGCCGGCGTGCGGCTCCTCGACGGCTCCTCCTGCGAGGTCGAGGGCGTCGGCTTCGTCGGCGTCAAGGGCTTCGTCGGCGGCTTCGGCCGGCGCATGCTCGGCGCCTTCGGCGAGCCGGCGATCAAGCTCATGGTCCAGGAGAGCACGAACGAGGCGATGCGCCTCGAGAACGCCATGCGCAGCGTGCGCTCGGAGCGCTCGGTGGTCGTGCTGCACTACGCGCCGATCCCGGAGACGATCGCCGGCGAGCCGCTCGAGATCTTCCCGTTCCTCGGCTCCTCGCGCCTCGCCGAGACCATCGACCGCTTCAAGGTCTCGGCGGTGGTGCACGGCCACGCCCACCGCGGCGCCTACGAGGGCCGGACCCCGGGCGGGGCGCCGGTCTACAACGTCGCCCGCCAGATCGAGAAGCCGTCCGGGCGTCCCTACGCGCTCATCGAGGTCTGACGCCCTCGCCTCGCCCGCCGCCGCAGCCTATATGGGCCGAAAGGCGCGTACAGGACACCCATGGCCGGCATTTCCCTGACCCTCGAGGGGTCGAACATCCAGCTTTCGTTCCAGAAGGGCGAGCAGACGACCGCGGTGCTGATGGACCAGCGCACCGCGCAAGGGCTGTTCCAGGCGCTCGGCCAGATGCTGAGCGCGATGGGCGGCGAGGGCGACGAGATCGAAGGCGAGCTCGTCGACGTGACCTCGCCCTCGATCGACATCGGCCTCGACGAGGCCGGCCAGGCGGTGCTGGCGCTCCAGGCCGGGCCGCTGCCGCCCTTCATGCTGCGGTTGAAGGACGACGAGGCCCGCCACATCGCCCAGAGCCTGATGGAGATCCTGAACTCGCCGCCGGACGCCCGCACCTCGCAGGGGGGACATTAGAGCGCGATGACTTCTCTATCGAGTCGTCATCCCGCTCTATCTCTTTGTTTGAGCATGATCTTTTCCGAAAACCGGAAGCCACTTTCGGGATCATGCATTAGCTCGCTGTCATTCCGGGGCGGGCCGAAGGCCCGAACCCGGAACCCATAAACACGACACCTTGCGATCATGTCGTATGGTCGTCCCGCGAATCGGCGCCGCAGGTGTTTATGGGTTCCGGGCTCTCGCCTTCGGCGAGCCCCGGAATGACAGAGTTCAACGCCTTCGTGATTGCCCGTGATTGGCGCGATCTCTCGCACAGCCCCATATTATGGCCTCAACCAAGAACTTTCCGGAGGGACCATGATGACGAGACGCACTGTCGGGCTGGGGGTCGCGGGCGCCGCGGCCGCGGCCGGCCTGTCGAAGCTGTTCGGCGGCGCGTCCGAGGCTGCGCCGGCGAAGACCTTCCCGGTCTCGCTTCCGGACGAGGAGTGGAAGAAGAAGCTCTCGCCCGAGCAGTTCTACGTGCTGCGCCAGCACGGCACCGAGCGCGCCGGCACGAGCCCGCTCGACCGCGAGAAGCGCCGCGGCACCTTCACCTGCGCCGGCTGCGGCCAGGACCTCTTCGCCTCGGAGACGAAGTTCGACTCCGGCACCGGCTGGCCGAGCTTCTTCCAGCCGCTCGAGGGCAAGGTCGAGACCTCGGAGGACAACACCTTCTTCATGCGCCGCACCGAGGTGCATTGCGCGAACTGCGGCGGCCATCTCGGCCACGTCTTCGAGGACGGGCCGAAGCCGACCGGCCTTCGCTACTGCATGAACGGCATCGCCATGAAGTTCCGCCCGGCCGAGGGAGCGGCGTGATGACCCGCCTCGCCCTCCTCCTCGCGGCGCTCGCCGGCGCGCTCGGCCTGTCGCTTGCCGCGGCGGACGAGCCGACGAAGCGCGCCGAGCCGCCGGGCCCGGGCTTGGCGGTCGCGACCTTCGCGGCGGGGTGCTTCTGGTGCGTCGAGCCGCCCTACGACAAGACCGAGGGCGTCGTCTCGACGACCTCGGGCTACACCGGCGGCAAGGTCGCCGGCGCCACCTACCGCCAGGTCGGCATGGGCGGCACCGGCCACGCCGAGGCGGTGCGGGTCGTCTACGACCCGGCGAAGGTCGGCTACGACAAGCTCCTCGAGGTCTACTGGAAGAACGTCGACCCGCTCGATGCCAAGGGCCAGTTCTGCGACAAGGGCGAGCCCTACCGGCCGGTGATCTTCGTCCATGACGAGGAGCAGCGGCGCCTCGCCGAGGCCTCGAAGGCGGCGCTTGCCGCCTCCGGCCGGTTCAAGCAGCCGATCGTGGTCGCGATCGAGCCGGTCGCGGATTTCTGGATCGCCGAGGACTACCACCAGGACTACTACCTCAAGAACCCGGCGAAATACGCCTATTACCGCTGGGGCTGCGGCCGCGACGCGCGGCTTGAGGAGCTGTGGGGGAAGAAGGAGGGGAGCTGAGGGGAGGGCTGGTTCGACCCTCCGCTGTCCTGGCCGGGCTTGACCCGGCCATCCCGATGCTTTCGGCTCGACAAAGCCCACGAGGGGCTGGCAAAATCCTTGAAGCGAATGAAACCTATTTCGGGAATCAGGACGTTGCCGACAAGGAAACGGTGACGACGATCATCCGCGAAACGCCGCTCGCGAGAGCCGCCCGCAGATCGACGAAAGCAAGTCGTGGCCGAAGCTAAGCCTGACGCAGTCTTCCCGAGCGATGTAGCGGCGGAGTGGATTATAATTTTTGCATTATCAGCAGCAATTATAAGTCTTTCTATGTTATCATCTGAGATAAAAAGCTTTAAGCTCACGGTTATTGACCTTACTTTCGAACGAGGCACAGTGGCATATCTTTACACTCTTATTGGCTTATTACTTTGCTTAGTATTCACCGCTTTTAGATTCGGCATTCGCGTGAATGAGAGTTTTGGAGACGTCATTGGTGACCTGCAGCGGAACAACCAAGCTGCCCAGCTTAAGGAAGCACTGGAGTCCGTGAAGCGTCTGACCAGCCCAGAAGCCCTGGATCAATTACGTAAAAGCATCGACAGTGAAAATGAACCGTTGAAGAAGATTACCTTAGCGCTTGATAGTTACCTAGAAGCGCTAAAAGCGTATGAGGATAATCCGCCACAAGCGAGAGGCGGCTCGATGGACGCCGGAATGCGAGGCGTAAGGGTGCGCATGGAGGAACTAATCGTGCCGTTAATAGCGTAATAGAGCCCTTGGACAAAGCGCAAAGGGCACTTTCCGGATTAGGTGGGGCACTTGAGCTTTCGGCCGGGAGAATCCGTAAGTTTACAGTTGAAAGCAAACTCAAAAATATCAGGATAAGATGGCTTGACTACGGAATCCCACTGGCGCTGGCGCTGGGTGCTTTCGCTGTTGGCGTTTGGAAGGCGATCATCATCTGGAAAGCGCTTTAGCGCTTCGTTTAGCGACCACCTTGACCCTCTGAGGCGTCACCCGAATCTGAGGAGAAACATTGCCGCTCTCCTGTCTGGAAGCGCGGTCCTCTTTTGGGGCCCATATTGGGAAACGCTCTTGGCCTGCCCGAAGCCTCATGGGTCACTAAAAACATTCCTTGACACGCTCGGAACTTGGTCCTAGTCTGCTCCCGTCCCGTCCGCGAGGGGCGCTTCCGGAGGCGTTCGAAAGCGGGGCGGCATCGGCTTTGGCGAAGCGGGCTCTCCCGTCGAGGAGGTCAGCGGCGCCGGAGGCGGTGGCCGGGGTCGCGCGAGCGGCTTTCGGTTGACGCGGCGCTGAGCCCGCCCTCGCAAGGCGGTGCCTCAGGGTTCTCCGCCTCCCGGTCACCGGCGCGAACATGGGCGCGCCGCCCGGCATCCTGGCGGCGGCCTCGCCCGTCCCGGTGAAAAACCCGGGTCGTGCGGACGCACTTAAGGCGGCTTTCGACCGGCAACGGTCATGCAAGACGCCGAAGTCGCGGGGCCAGGGACCAAGAGCGTCGCGCGGGAGGTCTGGTTCGGCTCGG